>NZ_JAKUSO010000004.1:0-156011 GCF_022449305.1 Oceanibaculum sp.
CGACAGGTTGTTGCGGCGGTCGAACATGGTCAGCACCACGCCCTGAATTTCCAGCCGCGGGTTCAGGTTCTTCTTCACCCGTTTGATGGTGTTCAGAAGGTGGCTCAGCCCTTCCAGGGCATAGAATTCACACTGCAGCGGGACCAGCACCGCATCCGAGGCGACGAGCGCGTTCAGCGTCAGCAAGCCAAGCGACGGCGGGCAATCGACCAGGACATAATCGTAGGAATCGGCAAGGCCCGCCAGCGCATCCTGCATGCGGTATTCGCGGCGCTCGAAATTCACCAGCTCGATCTCGGCCCCGGAGAGATTGACCGAGGATGGCACGATCGACATGCCCGGAATGACCGTCGGTGCCACAGCAGCCCCAATATCCAGCCCGTCGCAGATCACGGCGTAGATATCCTGTTCGCGGGCCGTCCTTGGGATACCGAGGCCGGTTGATGCATTGCCCTGCGGATCGAGATCGATCAGCAATACCGATTTCCCGCACGCGGCAAGTGCCGTCCCCAGATTGATGGTGGTCGTCGTCTTGCCGACGCCGCCCTTCTGATTCACCACGGAAATGATACGCGGCCCTTGCCGCACCATGGCGGCCGGCGCTTCAGACTCGTCAAGCATCTCCAACATGACGTATGCCCTCCAGTTGAAGGATCACCCCGTCCGGCGCCGTGCGGCTGGGATATTTGGTGACCCGCATTTCCCAAAGCGATTCCACCTCTTTTAGCTCCTCATCGACACCCTTGCCCTTGAGGAAAAGGCACCGGCCCTCCGGCTTCAGGTATGGCCAAGTATAGCCAAGGAGTCCGGCCACATTTGTCAGCGCCCGGGCGGTTATCAGATCGGCCCTCCTGGCCGGAAGCGTCTCGATCCGGCCATGAAAGACCTCCAGTTCCGTCTCGCTCACCCGCGCCGCCTCCCGAAGAAAGGCAGCCTTGCGTGCATCCGATTCGACCAGAACCATCCCCCTAACCCCCGCGATTGCCAGGACCAGTCCCGGCAGGCCGGCGCCACTTCCAAAGTCGAGCGCAGAAGCGGTTTCTTTAGGACTATACGGCATTAGCTGAAGGGAATCGAGAATATGGCGACGCCAAACATCTTTTAGCGTACGAGGACCGACCAGGTTGACTGCTTTTTGCCATTTGGCCAGCAACGCCACATAGGCCTCCAGACGCTCCAGTGTTTCACGTGAAACATTCGTGGCCATCTGGACGTCTCCCGGCGTCAAAGGCGCTAATGACGCCTCACCCGGCAAGATCAACCTCGTCTTTCGCGGCTGAAGAGCGGTTCCGCACATGGCGCAACAGAGCTGTCAGTGCCGCTGGGGTCACCCCAGGGATGCGGGCTGCAGCACCCAGGGTGGCCGGGCGCGCCCGGTTTAGCTTGTCGCGAATTTCCGTCGACAGTCCACCAACCGACCCATAATCGAGCCCGTCGGGCAGCAGTAGAGATTCATCCCGGCGATAGGCATCGACATCGGCTTGCTGGCGCTTGAGATACCCCGCATAGGTCCCGTCGATCTCAAGCTGTTCGGCAATGGAGGTCTCAATAGCGGACAGCTCCGGCCAAATCTCCGCCAAGCGCGACAGGTTAATATCAGGATAGGAGAGAAGTTCTGCCGCCGAACGGATCACGCCGTCCTGATTAATCGGGACGCCCTGCCGGGCCAGCGTCGTCGGAGTTGCCCGCAGACCCTCCAGCAGAGTCCGCGCTTCAGACAAAGCAGCCTTCTTCTCCGAGAAGACTCGTGCCCGCTCGCTTCCAACAACACCGAGCGCCATTCCCTTTTCGGTCAACCGCTGGTCGGCGTTGTCGGCGCGCAACAGCAGGCGATATTCGGCGCGGGAGGTAAACATCCGATAGGGTTCGTCCGCGCCGCGCGTCACCAGGTCGTCGATCATCACGCCGATATAGGCCTCGGCGCGGTCCAGCATGAAGGGCTCCGATGCGCCGCCCGCAAGCAAGGCCGCATTGATACCGGCGACCAGCCCCTGCCCTGCCGCCTCTTCATAGCCGGTGGTACCATTGATCTGGCCGGCGAGAAACAGGCCCGGCAGACGCCGCGTCTCCAGGCTTGGCGTCAGCTCGCGCGGGTCAATGAAATCATATTCGATGGCGTAGCCCGGCTGCAGGATGCGTGCCTGTGCCAGGCCCGGCATCGTCGCGATCAGCGCCTCCTGCACGTCAACGGGCAGAGAGGTGGAGATGCCGTTGGGATAGACCGTGTCATCGTCCAGCCCTTCCGGCTCCAGGAAAATCTGGTGCCGCTCCTTCTCTGCGAAGCGCACCACCTTGTCCTCGATGGACGGACAATAGCGCGGCCCGGTTCCTTCGATCTGTCCGGAATAAACCGCCGAGCGATGAAGATTGGCGCGGATGATCTCATGGGTTTCCGGCCGCGTCTCCGTGATATGGCAGACGATCTGCGGCGTGGTGATCCTGTCGGTCAGAAAGGAAAATGGCACCGGCGGCTCATCGCCTGGCTGAACCTCCAGCGCCGCCCAATCGATGCTCTTGCCGTCCAGCCGAGGCGGTGTCCCCGTCTTCAGCCGCCCCATCGCGAAGCCGGCGCGCTCCAGCGTTCGCGCCAGACCGAGAGCCGGCGCTTCGCCAACCCGGCCTGCCGGAATTTGCTCGTCGCCACGATGGATGATCCCGCGCAGGAAAGTGCCCGTCGTAACCACGACTGCGGCGGCCGCGATTTCCTCGCCGCTGGCCAGGATAACGCCTGTCACCTTCCCGTGGGCACCAAGGCGCAAATCCTCGACCGCCCCCTCCTGGATTGACAAGCCCGACTGTTCCGCCAGCAAAGACTGCATCGCTTCTTTGTAGAGGCGTCGGTCGGCTTGCGCACGGGGTCCGCGTACGGCAGCGCCCTTGCTGCGATTCAGCAGCCGGAACTGGATGCCCGCGCGATCAATGGCACGGGCCATCACACCATCCAGCGCATCGATCTCCCGCACCAGGTGGCCCTTGCCCAGGCCACCAATGGCCGGATTGCAGGACATCGCACCGATCGTGCCGAGCCGGTGCGTCAACAACAACGTGCGGGCGCCAAGGCGCGCCGAAGCGGCTGCCGCCTCGCATCCGGCATGCCCGCCGCCAACAATGATCACATCATAGCTTTGCATGGCCGGACTTTAGCGAGTCAGACGCCGATCATAAAGCGGTGTTTCACGTGAAACATGCCAGCAACTATCACCCCGTCATTTCCCGAGGCAGAAATCTCGGAAGATGACGTCCAACAGATCCTCGACATCCACGCGGCCGGTAATCCGCCCGATCTCCCGCACAGCCAGCCGCAAATCCTCGGCCGCCAGATCAGGCGACGGTGCCTGAAGAAACCGCATCAGCGATTCCCTCGCAGACTCCAGGGCCATACGGTGGCGAATCCGCGTCAGCGCCGGTGCCTCTCCGGGAGCCGCCAGGTGCGCTACCTCCAGCTCCAGCCGCGCCAGAAAATTGGCCATTCCCTGCCCTGACTTCACCGAAACAGACAGGGTCTCACCTACCGCAGTAGCGCTGGTAGGCCACGACATCATGAGGTCTGACTTATTTACAGCCACAAGAGATGGATTCTCTTGGCTCGTGAATTCCGCAGCTTGCCGCTCATCATACGCTGCGCCATCGAGCAGCAAAATACGGTAGTCCGCATCCTGCGCCCAACGCCGCGCCCGTCGTATTCCCTCTTCTTCCAGCGCATCCACGGTCTCCCGCAAGCCTGCCGTGTCGGCCAGCAAAACTGGGTAGCCGCCCAGGTCCAGATGCACCTCGATGACATCGCGCGTGGTTCCCGCAGTAGCAGAGACGATGGCCGCATCACGCCCGGCCAGCCAATTCAGCAGACTGGATTTCCCGGCATTTGCCGGCCCGATGATTGCGACACGGATACCTTCGCGCAGCCTCTCGCCACGCCGGGAATCCGCCAGATGCGCGTCGATTTCTTCCAGTAGAGCCATCACCCCGGCCCGCAGATGCGCATTGGTTTCTTCCGGCAGATCCTCATCCGGAAAGTCGATGATCGCCTCCGCATGCGCCAGAACCCGCAACAGCCGCGCACGCCAGCCCTCATAGAGCGCCGACAGGGCGCCGCCCATCTGGCGCAGAGCCTGGCGCCGCTGCACCTCTGTCTCCGCATCGATCAGATCCGCGAGCCCCTCGACCGAGGTCAGGTCCATCTTGCCCGCCAGAAAGGCGCGGCGCGTGAATTCGCCAGGTTCGGCCAAACGCAAGCCAGGCTGGCGCGACAGGACCTGCATCACTGCGGCGATAACCGCACGGCCGCCATGCAGATGGAGCTCCGCCACATCCTCACCGGTGAAGCTGCCGGGGGCTGGAAACCAGAGAATCAGCGCCGAATCCAGCACCTCGCCCGTCTCCGGGTCCCGCACGGACCGGAGCACGGCCTTCCGGCCCGGCGGCAAGCGTCCGTCCGTTATCTTCTGCAAAACCGCACCGGCAGATGGGCCCGACAGCCGCACGACAGCAACGCCGGAGCGGCCCTGAGGCGTCGCCAGCGCAAAGATGGTCTCTGGAGATGTCATCCCGCTGCCTGAAACGGAGAATGTCAGCCGGCCTTGTCCGGCCCGTCCTCGGGGCGCAGCAGCAGCCGCTCGACCCGGCCGCCGTCACGCAAATGCACGGTCAGAATTTCATCGATATCGGCCTGGCTCTGATAGGTGTACCAGACGCCTTCCGGGTAAATGACCAGCACAGGGCCAAGCTCACAGCGGTCGAGACAACCGGCCATATTGATGCGGACACCGGGAAGTGCCAGCTCCTTCGCCCGCGCCTTCATGTAGGCGCGAAGCGGCTCCGCGCCCCGTTCGGCACAGGAACCGCGCTTGTGCCCGTCAGGCCGGCGGTTCGTGCAGCAGAACACATGGCTTCGGTAGTACTGCTCGAAGTCCTCTTGATTCATATCGGTAATTCCGGTCGAGATATCGGTCACTCTGTCTTTTCTCCCTTATTTCCGGCGTCACCGAACTGGCTCCAGAACATTTTCTGAAGCGCTTCCATCGAGGCCATACCACTGGGCACTCCCTGGAACCAGTTCTTCAGCATGGTGTCCGGATCCATCTGCTTGATGCCACCAAGCAGCCTTTCCTGCAATTCGGCCATCACGGCCTCCTGCATCGGCTGGACATCGGGCAATCCGAAGAAGCGTCGGGCCTCTTCCGGCGTGCAATCGATATTGACCGTGATCTTCATGGACACCTCATATACCGCTTGCGTAACGATTTTCTGGCCCTGACGATCCTGATCGACGTCCAGACCGTCCGCAGACTTGAAGTCAAGCGACGGATTGCCAACCATTAAGACTGGCACAGCCAAGCCGAAATCAACCCTATACCGGGCACAGCAGGCGGGAAAGGCACAGATGAGCGGCAACCTCCTAGCACAAGAAGCCAGCCCCTATCTCCTGCAGCACAAGGATAATCCCGTCCATTGGATGTCCTGGGGCCGCGAGGCGCTGGATCGCGCCCGAGCCGAGGGCAAGCCGATCCTGCTGTCCGTCGGCTATGCCGCCTGCCATTGGTGCCACGTCATGGCCCATGAAAGCTTCGAGGATGACGAGACAGCTGCGCTTATGAACCGGCTGTTCGTCAATGTGAAGGTGGATCGTGAGGAACGCCCCGACATCGATCACATCTACCAGTCCGCCCTTGCCATTCTGGGCGAACAGGGCGGCTGGCCGCTCACGATGTTCCTGACGCCTGACGGCGATCCGTTCTGGGGCGGTACCTATTTTCCAAAGGAAGCCCGCTACGGTCGGCCTGGCTTCAAGGCGGTGCTGCAGGCCATCGCGGATGCTCATGCCGAGGGTTCCGACAAGGTGTCGCGCAATGCCAGCGCACTGCGCCAGGCGCTGCGGCAACTGGCCGAGCCGGCGGCGGGTGAGGGTATCGAGCCGGGCCTGCTGGATCGCATCGCCGAGCGACTGCACCGGGAGATCGATCCGATCCATGGCGGCATCGGCGGGGCGCCGAAATTTCCCCAGCCTGGCATGCTGATGCTGCTGTGGCGGCACTGGCTGCGTAGCGGCAATCAGGACTCTCGCGATTATGTGCTGCTAACACTCGAACGCATGTGCCAGGGTGGCATCTACGATCATCTGGGGGGCGGTTTTGCCCGCTATTCGACCGATGCGCAGTGGCTGACGCCGCATTTCGAGAAGATGCTGTACGACAATGCCCAGCTGATCGAAATGCTGACCCATGCGGCGCTGGAGACTGGCCGCCCACTGTTCCGCCAGCGCCTGGAGGAGACGATCGGCTGGGTTCTCCGCGAGATGGTCACCGATGAAGGTGGTTTCGCCAGTTCGCTGGATGCCGACAGCGAAGGCGAGGAAGGCAAATTCTATGTCTGGCGCGAGGCTGAGATCGATCAGCTGCTCGCTCACCTGCCGGGCGAGGCCCTGGAGAGCTTCAAGCGCGCCTATGATGTGACGCCGGAGGGCAACTGGGAAGGCGTGACCATCCTGCATCGAAACCGCCGGCCCGATCTCGGGAATGGTGCGGCGGAGAGCCAGCTCGCACAAATCCGGCAGTTCCTTTTCGAGCATCGCGCGCAGCGGGAAAGGCCCGGCTGGGACGACAAGGTGCTCGCCGACTGGAACGGGCTGATGATCCGCGCCCTCGCTCAAGCCAGCTTTGCCTTTGCCCATGCTGACTGGCTCCGTGCGGCCATCCGGGCCTTCGATTATGTTGTCGAGAAGATGACCCTCGATGGAAGGTTGCGGCACAGCCGGCGCGGCGATATCCTGCGCCACCCGGCAACGCTGGAGGATTATGCCAACATGGCCTCCGCGGCGCTCGCGCTGTTCCAGATTTCCCGTCATCAGCGTTTCCTTGGCCAGGCCATTGCCTGGGTGGATGTGCTGGACCGCCACTATTGGGATCATGATAGTGGCGGTTATTTCACCACCGCCGACGACACGAATGATGTCGTGCTACGCGCCAAAAATGTCCAGGATAATGCCGTCCCGGCCGGAAACGGGACCATGCTGCAGGTGTTGACAACGCTTTATCACCTGACTGGTGACGACAGCTACCGCGGCAAGGCCGATCGCCTGATCCCACGCTTTGCCGGCGAGATCGGGCGCAATTTCTTCCCGCTGGCGACCTTCCTCAATGGCTGCGACATCGCACAGCGGCCGCTACAGATTACCCTCACGGGCGATCCGGCAACACCGACCTATGTCGGCTTGCTGCGCGCCATCGCCGAAGTCTCCGCGCCGGGCCTGATCCTGCACCAGCTGGGGCAGAAGGGCGCCCTGCCCTCGAACCACCCGGCCAGCACCGCGCTGGAAGGCACTTTGCAGAGCGCTGCGTACCTGTGCGTCGGCCAGCGCTGTTCCCTGCCCCTGCGGGAGCCAAAAGCGCTCAGCGAGGCCCTGCTGACCGCCCGGAGCGATACATGACTGCGCCGCTCGCCCGCCTCACTCTGAACAGCCCCGTTGGTCCCCTGACACTGACGGTGCAGGATGGCGCAATCTGTGCGGTGCGATTCGCGCAAGGCGGCCCGGATAAAAGCGAGAATCCTGTCCTGCAGGAAGCTGCCAAGCAGATATCCAGCTATTTCGCACGAGAGCTGAAGCAGTTCGACCTGCCGCTCAACCTGCGTGGATCGGATCACAATCTTGCCGTCTGGCAGGAAATGCTGACCATCCCCTATGGCGAGACGCTCACCTATGGCGATATCGCGCAGCGCATTGGTTCCAATCCCCGCGCTGTTGGCACCGCCTGCGGCGCCAATCCCATCCCGCTGATCGTTCCCTGCCATCGGGTGATTGGCAAGGATGGCACTCTGGTGGGTTTCAGCGGCGGCGATGGCAAGAAAACCAAGGCCCGGCTGCTGGACCATGAAGCGCCAGCGCTTCCGCTTCTGGCCGGATTGTAGGAGCGGCTTGAATCTTTGCCTCAAGCCGCCATGATCTCCCCATCTGTGCACACTCGGAGGAACAAATGCCCGAGATAAATATCAAAGCCGCCGATGGCGGCTCTTTCATGGCCTATGTCGCCAAACCCAAGGTGACGCCTGCCCCTGTCATTGTGGTGATCCAGGAGATTTTCGGCGTCAATGAGGTGATGCGGGATATCTGCAACGACCTTGCCAGCGATGGCTTCATCACAATCTGCCCAGACCTGTTCTGGCGCCAGGAGCCCGGCATCCAGATCACCGACCAGAGCGAAGCCGAATGGGCACGCGCCTTCGAGCTGTTCAACGGCTTCGATGTCGAGAAAGGCGTCTCCGATCTGGTGGAAACCATCAAGGTCGCCCGCAGCATCGATGGCAGCAACGGCAAGGTCGGTACGATGGGCTTCTGCCTCGGTGGCAAGATGGCCTATCTGATGGCCACCCGCTCCGATGCCGACTGCAATGTCAGCTATTACGGCGTCGGAATTCAGGATCTGCTGGGCGAATCCGCAAAGATCAAGAACCCCCTGCTGATGCACATTGCTGCCCTCGACAAGTTCGTGCCGAAAGAGGCGCAGGAGAAGATCCTGGCCGGCCTGAAGGATCATCCTCAGGTCGAGGCCCATGTCTATCCGGGGGTCGATCACGCCTTCGCCCGCATCGGTGGCGAGCATTACAACAAGGAAGCTGCCACGCTGGCGCATCAGCGCACAGCTGCCTTCCTGAAAAACAACCTGTCCTGAGGAAAAAGCCCAATGGTCCAAGCAATCCGCATTCAGCAGCCCGGCGGCCCGGAAGCAATGCAATGGCAGGAAATTGATCTGCCCGCCCCCGGCCCCGGCCAGGCCCGCGTCCGCCATACTGCGGTTGGCCTCAACTATATAGACACCTATCACCGCAGTGGCCTTTACGCCCTGCCCCTGCCCTCAGGCATTGGCATGGAGGGTGCCGGCATCGTCGAGGCTGTCGGGCCTGACGTGAAGGATCTGGCGGAAGGCGACCGCGTTGCCTATGCCGCCGGCCCTCCCGGCAGCTATTCCGAAGCCCGCATCATCGCCGCTGACCGTCTGGTGAAGATCCCCGAGGGCATCAGCGATCAGCAGGCCGCAGCCATGATGCTGAAGGGCCTGACCACCCAGTATCTCATTCGCCGCACCTACAAGGTGAAGCAAGGCGATACAATCCTGATGCATGCCGCCGCCGGCGGTGTCGGCCTCATCCTGTGCCAGTGGGCCGCTGCACTGGGGGCCACCGTCATCGGTACGGTCGGCGACGAGAAGAAGGCCGAGCTGGCAAAAGCTCATGGCTGTCACCACACCATCCTGTACAAGCAGGAGGATTTTGTCGAACGGGTGAAGGAGATCACCGGCGGCAAGGGCGTACCGGTGGTCTATGACGGTGTCGGCAAGGACACCTTCATGAAGTCGCTGGACTGCCTGTCCCCGCTGGGCCTGATGGTGGCCTTCGGCCAGTCCTCCGGCAATGTGCCGCCGCTGGAGCTGGGCGTGCTCTCCGCCAAGGGATCGCTGTTCCTGACCCGGCCGACAATGATGACCTATACCGCCAAGCGGGAAGATCTGCTGGCCATGTCGGCAGAGCTGTTCGACATCGTGAAATCCGGCAAGGTGAAGATCGACATCAACCAGACCTATCCGCTGAAGGATGTCGTTAAGGCTCACCAGGATCTGGAAGCGCGCAAGACCACCGGCTCGACGGTCTTTCTGCCGTAACCGGGTCCCTACCCGGGTAGGACTCTGTTTCACGTGAAACAGCCGATAGAGAAAGGGCGGGAGAAATCTCCCGCCCTTTTTTCATACCCAGCCCTACCGACGCCAGATCAGGTGTTCATCGAATCGAAGAAGTCGGAGTTGGTCTTGGAATATTTCAGCTTGTCGAGAAGGAACTCCATCGCATCGACCGTGCCCATGGGCATCAGCACGCGGCGCAGCACCCACATCTTGGACAGCGTGCCCTTATCGACCAGCAACTCTTCCTTACGGGTACCGGACTTGGTGATGTCGATGGCCGGGAAGCTGCGCTTGTCGGCCAGCTTGCGATCCAGGATCAGTTCCGAATTGCCCGTACCCTTGAACTCTTCGAAGATCACTTCGTCCATGCGGCTGCCTGTATCGACCAGCGCGGTGGCGATAATGGTCAGCGAGCCACCTTCCTCGATGTTACGCGCGGCACCGAAGAAGCGCTTCGGGCGCTGCAGCGCATTGGCATCGACACCGCCGGTCAGCACCTTGCCGGAGGACGGCACGACGGTGTTGTAGGCACGAGCCAGGCGGGTGATCGAATCAAGCAAGATGACAACGTCCCGCTTGTGCTCGACAAGGCGCTTGGCCTTTTCCAGCACCATCTCGGTGACCTGGACATGGCGGCTGGCCGGTTCGTCGAAGGTCGAGCTGATGACCTCGCCCTTAACCGAGCGGTCCATGTCCGTCACTTCTTCCGGCCGCTCGTCGATCAGCAGGACGATCAGATAGACTTCCGGATGATTGGCGGCAATCGCATGGGCGATGTTCTGCAGCATCACTGTCTTACCTGTGCGCGGCGGCGCCACCACCAGCGCGCGCTGCCCCTTCCCCATCGGCGAGATCAGATCGATGACGCGAGTCGTCGGGTCCTTGGCCGTCGGATCGTCGATCTCGAACTTCAGCTTCTCGTCCGGATAGAGCGGCGTCAGATTGTCGAAATTGATCCGATGACGCACAGCCTCCGGCGGCTCGAAATTGATCTCGTTGACCTTCAGCAGCGCGAAATAACGTTCGCCATCCTTCGGCGCCCGAATCTGACCTGACACCGTATCGCCGGTCCGCAGCCCGAAACGGCGCACCTGGCTCGGCGAGACATAGATATCATCCGGACCTGGCAGATAGTTCGATTCCGGGGATCGCAGGAATCCAAAACCGTCCTGCAGTGTCTCCAGCACGCCTTCCCCGAAGATCGGGATGTCCTTTTCCGCCAGTCTTTTCAGAATGGCGAACATCATATCCTGCTTGCGCAGGGTGCTGGCGTTCTCCACCTCCAGTTCTTCGGCAAAGGCCAGCAGCTCGGAAGGCGATTTGGATTTGAGTTCCTGCAAATGCATGGATGTTTCTTAATTTTCAGGTGGTGGGGAAACCAGAAGCGCGTTCCAACGAACGGTCCTTGTGGAAGGACGATCGGCATGAAAGCCGGTGGAAGCGGGCGGTTTTTTTTGGGAATGATATTGATGGCGAGCGAACGCCATATTTTTCAGACAAATAGTGCGTCCTAAGCAGCAAGTCAATCCGCCATCGCACCACGCCTCTGACGTTTCTTTCGTTTTGCCCCGGATCAGAAGGGTTTCACAATAACCATGATGACGATCACGATCATCAGCACCGTCGGTACTTCATTGGCAAATCGATAGAATTTCGCCGAGCGCTGATTGCGGTCGGCTTCGAAGTCACGCCGCCAGCGCGAGAGGAACATGTGATAGGCGCCCATCAGGATGACCATCGTCAGCTTCACATACCACCAGCCCTCTGACCAGACGGAGGGGCCGAGCAGGACCAGCATCCAGATGCCGAAGATGAAGGTGGCAAACATCGCCGGATTGATGATCGCCCGCAGCAGCCGGCGTTCCATTACCTTGAAGGTCTCGGACTGCGGTGAGCCGACCGGTGCCGCCACATGATAGATATAAAGCCGCGGCAGGTAGAACATGCCCGCCATCCAGGCGATCACGCTGATCACATGCAGCGCCTTGATCCAAGAATAGAGATCGCCCATCCCTAACCCTCTCGACTCACGAAATCCTGTACTGACCGATCCTCAGGCAACCTGCCGACAGGCGCATTTTCCAAACTGCGCCGGGCAGATTCGCGTTCCCTCACCGCAATCCACCCCCACCGGCCGGAGAACCGCCTCGCGCACCAGCTTGGCCAGCGCGTCGATGAACAACGGATGGTCACCAGGCGTCGGCACCCTGGCGAAGGCCGGCACGCCCGATTCCTCTGCCAGCTCCCGATATTCCATTTCGATTTCTACAAGAGTTTCAGAGTGTTCTGAAACAAAAGCAATAGGACAAACGATAACGCCAACACCGTCATTGCCTGCCCTCTGGATCTCCGCATCGGTTGAGGGACCGATCCATTCCAGCGGACCGACACGGCTCTGATAACAGACGATCCAGTCCAGATCCGGGATATTCAGCGCCTTCACGACCTCCTCGGCGCTGCGTTCTACCTGCCACTGATAGGGATCGCCCTTGTCCACGACCTTCTTTGGCAGGCCATGGGCAGAAAACAGCACCCGCCTGGGCCCATTCATGCCGTCATAGGCCTTGCGCACCAGTTCGGCGACGGAGCGGATATAGCCGGAAGACCTTGGATAACAGCCGATAACATGCGTCGGGACAGAAAGACCTGCCTTCTCCGCTTCTTTATTCCATAAACGTAATGAAGACGCTGTCGTGGTCGTCGAATATTGCGGATAAAGCGGCAGCAGGACGATGCGGTCCGGCGCGAAAGCCTTCACCGCCTGGACCGTCTCGGCCGTCATCGGATGCCAGTAGCGCATGGCGATGAAGCTCTTCACTTCGCCGATGTCCGAAAGAGCAGCATCGAGGGCACTGGCCTGGGCCTGCGTATTGGGCAGCAGCGGCGAACCGCCGCCCAGATGATCGTATATCTCGCGGGCAATCGGCGCGCGCTTGCGCGAGATCAGCTTGGCAACCAGAAACCGGAATGGATTCGGCAGGGAAATGATCGCCGGATCGTTGAACAGGTTGAACAGGAAGGGCTCAACCGATTCCGGCCGGTCCGGGCCGCCAAGATTGAAGAGGATAATGGCTGTCTTTGTCATGGCGAAGAAGTGGTACTCCTGTCCGCACTTTCCAGCCCGATCCTAGCCATCTGCGCGCAAACGCCGCGCCAGCCGCTCGACATTCTCCGGCGGTGTCGTCTGAGTCACGCCATGGCCGAGATTGAAGATGTGCGCGCCGCCCGAAAATCCCTCGAGGATACGGTCCGCCTCACGGTCGAGGGCTTCGCCGCCGGCAACCAGCAGGATCGGGTCGAGATTGCCCTGCACCGGCAGTTTCGGCTGCAGCGTCCTGGCCGCCCAGCTGATCTCCATGGACGTATCCAGCGAGACCGCATCCACACCGGTCTCCATCGCATAATCATGGCACAGCGTGCCTGCCCCGCGTGGAAAACCGATGATCGGGATATCGGGATGACTCCCCTTCAGCGCGGCAATAATCTTTCGGGTCGGCTCGATGCACCAGCGCCGGAAGGCCGGCTCCGGCAGCACGCCAGCCCAGCTGTCGAACAGCTGCAGCACCTCGGCACCGGCCTCAGCCTGGCGCTTCAGATAGGCGATGGTGGCCTCGACCAGCAGATCGATCAGCTGTGCGAAACCTTCCGGATCGCCATAGGCCCAGCGCTTCACGGCAACGAATTCCTTGCTGCCGCCGCCTTCGGCCATATAGGTCGCGACCGTCCATGGCGATCCGGCAAAGCCAATCAGCGTGGTTTCCTTGGGCAGGGCCTCGGCGAGGCGGGAAACCGTCTCATAGACCGGGGCCACGCGTTGGTGAAAACTATCTAAGGACAAACGCTTCAGTTCACTGGCGTTGCGGATGGGGTCGAGAACAGGGCCTTCGCCTTCCTTGAAAGCCACCTGCTGTGCCAGCCCGTGGGGAACGACGAGAATGTCGGAGAACAGAATGGCAGCATCCATCCCATAGCGGCGGATGGGTTGCAGCGTCACCTCGCAGGCAAGCTTTGGCGAATAGCAGAGATCGAGGAAGCCCCCGGCCTGGCTGCGTACTACGCGCTATTCCGTCAGATAACGCCCGGCCTGACGCATGAGCCAGAAGGGCGGTTTATCGAGTCGCTCCCCGCTCAGGGCACGCAGCATCCGTTTTGCGGGTTTGGCAGCCATTTTCGTCTCCTGAAGGCGGGGCCGATAGCGCTAAGGCCTGTATTTCCTTACCTAAACTAGACTCTAAAATATAGTGGTAGCGGTAGTATGTAGGGGTGAGGATCGGGGATTATTCGGATCGCCGGCTTTCTCCACAGGCTTGGTCACATTGTCTTATGCCATCGGCGCCACTGTGGATTTCATCGGCTGTAAGCGGCATTCTCCAAGCCATGCTGGCCATTCGACCGGGCTATGCTGAAAAGCTGAATCATGGGGATGAAATTGGAATCTCGCTTGGGTAGGACCCTTTTCCCGCAGTCCCCCGGATATTTGTCCCGGGCAGAACAAATGCCCGTGGGAAAAACCCGGTGCCGGGATCGTTCTGGCGGCGCGGGGGATAAGTCGGCCTTTATCCCCCGGATTCACGATTATTCACAGGCTGAGCCGGGCCTCCTGGTATGATGGCCACCGAGGGGCCGGTCCATCTGCATCTCGTCTCGGACTCCACGGGCGAGACGATCCATCAGGTGGCCCGTGCCTGCCTTGTCCAGTTCGAGGGGGTCAAGGCCATCGAGCACACCTGGTTCCTGGTCCGCACGGCGGCCCATGTGGACAAGGTCATTGCCGGCATCGAAGCGCATCCAGGCCCGGTCCTGGTCACGCTGGTGGACCCGCATCTCCACAGCAAGCTGGAGGCGGCTGGCCGCGCCTTGAAGGTGCCGGTGATCTCGGTTCTCGATCCGGTTCTGGGCGCGCTGCATCATTATCTGGGGAAAAAGGCACGTGGCCGCCCCGGCCGGCAGCATGAAATGGATGCGGCCTATTTCAGCCGCATCGAGGCGATGCAGTTCACCCTGATGCATGATGACGGGCAGCATCTGCACGATATCGACCTTGCCGATATCGTGCTGGTCGGTGTGTCCCGCACCTCCAAGACGCCGACCTGTCTCTATATCGCCAATCGCGGCTTCAAGGTCGCCAACGTGCCGCTGGTGCCGGGCATCAGCCTGCCGCGCGAGCTGACCACGGCCACGCACCCGCTGATCGTCGGGCTGACCAATGATCCGAACCGGTTGGTGCAGATCAGGCGCAACCGGCTGCTGATGCTCAATCAGGGCTCCGAGAGCGATTATATCAATCTCGACGAAGTTCGCCGCGAGGTCACGGAAGCCCGCCGCCTGTTCGAACGGCAGGGCTGGCCGGTCATCGATGTGACTCGGCGTTCCATCGAGGAAACAGCAACCGAAATTCTGCAGATTTATCAGGACCGTAAAGACAGTGACATCGACCGGAACTAAGAGCGGGGCGACCCTCCTGGCAGGGGACGCCACCAGCGACACCACACTGATCCTGGCCTCCGGCAGCACCATCCGTGCGCAGCTTCTGCGCGGCGCCGGGCTGGATTTCATCATCGAGACGGCGCCGGTCGATGAGGCGGAAATCCGTATCGCCCTGCAGGCGGAGGGTGCCAGCGCCGGCGATACCGCTGTCGCCCTGGCTGAGGCGAAGGCCCTGCGGGTGTCCCGCAAGCGCCCCGGTGCGCTGGTCATCGGCTGCGACCAGATGCTCGATTGCAACAATGTCTGGTTCGAAAAGCCCGGCGACCGCGATCATGCCCGCGCCCATCTGCAGGCCTTGCGGGGCCGCGCCCACACGCTGTCCAGCGGCATCGTCGTCGCCCGGGACGGGCAGCGCATCTGGCATGAGCTGTCGACCGCGCGCCTGACGATGCGGCCCCTGAGCGAGGAATTCATCGAAGCCTATCTTGATGCGGCCGGCGATGCCGTGCAGAGTTCGGTTGGCGCCTATCAGCTGGAAGGACTTGGTGCACAGCTGTTCAGCCGTATCGAGGGCGATTATTTTACCATCCTGGGTCTGCCCCTGCTGCCTTTGCTGGATTTCCTGCGCCAGCACGGCCTCCTGAAACGCTGATGTTCATCCTCGGCCTCACCGGCTCGATTGGCATGGGCAAGACCAGTGCCGCCCGGTCATTGCGCCGGCTCGGAGTACCCGTTCACGATGCCGATGCCACCGTGCATCGCTTGTTGGGAGCCGGCGGCAAGGCGGTTCCGGCGATCCAGCGGCTTTTTCCCCGGGCGGTCGAGAATGGGGCCGTCAATCGGCGCACCCTCGGCGGGATCGTGTTCGCCGATCCGGCCGCCTTGCGCCAGCTGGAAGCCGTCCTGCATCCGATGGTCCGCGAAGCGGAGCGCACCTTTCTGAAGCGGATGCGCCGCCGCCACCAGCCGCTCGTGGTTCTGGATATCCCTCTGCTGTACGAGACCGGCGGCGCCGCCCGGATGGATGCGGTTGTCGTGGTTTCCGCCCCCGCCTTGCTGCAGGCGCGGCGTGTCCTCGCCCGTCCGGGCATGACGCCGGAGAAGTTCGCGCAGATCCTGCGGCAGCAAACGCCGGATGCCGAGAAGCGCCGGCGCGCGGATTTCGTCGTCACCACCGGCCTCGGCCACGATAGAAGCTTGCGGCAGCTGAAACGCATCGTCAGACTCATCCGGGAGAACCCGGACCTTTACCACCGCCGACGGAGACAGCATGCGTGAGATCGCGCTCGACACGGAGACCACGGGCCTTGACCCCAAGGCGGGCCATCGCATCGTCGAAATCGCCTGTGTCGAGCTGGATAATTTCCTGCCGACGGGCCGTACCTATCAGCAATATATCAATCCCGAACGGGACATGCCGGAAGAGGCATTCAAGGTCCACGGCCTGTCCGCCGACTTCCTCGCCGGCTATCCGGTATTTTCCGTGATCGCACAGGACTTCCTGGATTTTATCGGCGATGCCCGGCTGGTGATCCACAATGCCGAGTTCGACATGCGGTTCCTGAACGCGGAACTGACACAACTCGGCCATCCCGCCCTGCCGAAGGATCGCGCTGTCGATACGCTGGCCATCGCCCGCCGGAAATTCCCGGGCGCACAGAGCAGCCTGGATGCGCTGTGCCGGCGTTTTGGCATCGATAACAGCCATCGCGACCTGCATGGCGCGCTGGTCGATGCCGACCTGCTGGCCGCGGTCTATCTGGAACTCATCGGCGGCCGGGAGCCGGGCCTTCTGCTGGCCGGGACGGGCGAGGAAAAGCAGGTGGCCGACACAGTCCTGGTCGTGCCGCCCGGTGCCGAGCAGAAACGCCCGGTGCGCGCGCACGCCCCCATCCCGGCTGAGCTGGAGGCGCATGCACGCATGCTGGAGAAGCTGAAGAACCCGATCTGGCTGAAAGAGGGCTGAAATCAGGGCTCTTCTAGCGCCGGCGCCTCAGGCGGTGCCTTCGGCCTCGCTGTTGGCCAGGGAATCGCCCTGCTGGGCCAGGCGACGCCGGTACAGCTCCACGAAATCGATGGGCTGCAGCATCAGCGGCGGGTAGCCGCCGTCGCGCGTGGTTTCGGAAACGATGGCGCGGGCATAGGGGAACAGCAGGCGCGGGCACTCGATCATCACCATCGGGTGCAGATGCTCCTCCGGCGCGCCGCGCAGGCTGAACACGCCGCCATAGGTCAGCTCCAGCAGGAACAGCTGCTGCTCCTCGTTCTTGGTCTGGGCGCGGATCGTCAGCAGGACCTCGAAGACGGGATCTTCCTCTCGCATCCGGCGCGCCTGCACATCGACACCAACCTCGACATCGGGCTGCTTGCCGGTCGGCTGCAGGCTCATAGGCGCGTTGGGGTTCTCGAAGGAGAAATCCTTGATGTACTGCGCATGCACGACCAGCGGCAGCCCGCCCGCCTGTGTCGCCTGATCCTGCCCGTTGCTCGCCGTCGTGTCGGTCATATCGCTATCGCCTCTCGGTTCGGTAACTGGCCGGCTCGCTATCACGGATCAGCCGGCGGAACAAGCGCGGCCCGAAGAAACCGTTGGGCCGCAGGAAAATGGGTGGTTCAGGCCATCTCGCGTGGGTGCAGCAGTTCAGCCGCGCCCGGTGCCGTAAAGCGCACCAGATGGCCGTTGCCGACACGCAGGCCGGTCAGTGCCCGGATGAAGCCCCAATGGGTGACGACCAGTGTACGCGGCCTTGCCTCATGCGGTTCGATCAGGCCCCAGAAACGCTGGCAGCGCGCGTGCAGCTGCTCTTCCTCCTCCGCCTCCGGCCACCAGCGATCCGGCAGGTGGTCGAAGCGCCAGTCCGGCCAGCGTTTCGCCAGGTCGCGCGCCGAGGTGCCGATGTCGCAGACGAAAGCGGCATGCTCATGCACCAGGGGCTCGATCTCGACCGGCAGCTTCAGCGTATCGGCGATGATCTCTGCGGTCTGCAAGGTGCGGGTGAAGGGGCTGGCCAGCAGCCGTTCGATCTCATGCTCGCGTAGTATCTCGGCGGCGGCCTGTGCCTGCCGTCGCCCCTCTTCGGTCAGGGCCGGATCGACAATGCCGGGATCGACCCGGGTCTTGGCGAAATGCACATTGAATTCGGACTGGCCGTGGCGGACCAGAATCATGGCTGTTTATCCGTCTTGTCGGAGGGGGTGTCGGGCGCGTTGGCGTCGGGCAGCTGGCGCCAGGGCGAGTCGGGATTGCCCGGCTGGCCGCCTTCGGTCTCGGTGATGTCGCGATAGTCGCCATCGATGATCGGTCCACCCCGGCGCGGGCCACCGGGGAACGGCGTGCCGACCACATGAAAGCGGCCGCTCTTCACAAGGCTACGCCATAGCCAGCGGCCGATGCCGCGCCGGATGGCCGGTATGAACAACAGCAGCCCGACGGTGTCTGTGGCAAAACCGGGGGTCAGCAGCATCGCGCCGGCAATGGCGAGACCGATACCGTCCAGCATTTCGCGCACCGGCATCTCGTCGCGTGCCATGGCGGCGCGGGCCCGCGTCAGCGTCGACAGGCCCTGGACACGCAGCATCAGGCTGCCGGCCAGCGCGGTGGCAATACAAAGGCCGATGGTGGGCCAGACGCCGATCTCCTCGCCAATCTCGATAAACAGGGCGATTTCGACCAGCGGGATACCGATCAGCAGGGCGAGTATCAGGAGGGGCATGCTTGCTCTTTCATCTGTTCGCCCCTATTTAGGGATTGATTCGTCTATTGAAACAGCACGCATCATGCTGTCATGGCTGACAGACGTGATTTTACTTAGCGCAAAGGGCGGGTGACGGTCCAGTTTGGTCCGGCCCGATGTAACTAGATGGGCGACGGACTACCATTTCTGGACATCATTTTTTTCGCCATGGTGGCGGCTTTCCTCATTCTGCGCCTGCGCAGCGTGCTTGGCCGCCGTACCGGTAACGAGCGCGACCGGCCTGATCCGTTCAGCCCGAAGCCGGAAGCCGAGAGTGATGCGGACAATGTCGTGGCCTTGCCGCAGCGCGCGAAGCTGGCCGCCGAGCTGGAGAACGCCCCTCCCGGTTCGGTCGCGGCAGGCCTGACCCAGATCAAGCTGGCCGATGGCAACTTCGAGGAAAAGCAGTTCGCCAACGGCGCGCGTGCCGCCTTCGAGATGATCGTCCTGGCCTTCGCCAATGGCGACAAGGACACGCTGCGCCCGCTGCTCGCCAACGATGTCTATGACCGTTTCGTTGGCGCCATCGATGCCCGTGAGGCCCGCAAGGAGACGCTGGAGACCCGCCTTCTGTCGCTTAATGCCGCCGATATCACCGAGGCGCGGATGAAGGGATCGGTCGCCGAAGTGACCGTCGAATTCGTCAGCGAGCAGGTCAATCTGACCCGCAATGCGGAAGGCGAGGTGATCGACGGTGACCCCGACGGGATCGAGAGCGTCGTGGATATCTGGACCTTCCGGCGCGACACGCGGTCAGACGATCCGAACTGGCTTCTGTCCGCGACCCGCACGCCCAGCTGACGGTTCATGGTTGCCCGCTCAGGCCTCAACCGGCTCCCGGATCATTTTCTTGCCCTGACGGCAGGCCTGCTCCTGCTGGTCGTGGCAGCCTGCGCACCGGTAACGGAAAAGCCGGATCAGCTGACC
The DNA here is from genome assembly GCF_022449305.1 of Oceanibaculum sp. Lineage (NCBI taxonomy): Bacteria > Pseudomonadati > Pseudomonadota > Alphaproteobacteria > Rhodospirillales > Oceanibaculaceae > Oceanibaculum > Oceanibaculum sp. The sequence goes on from NZ_JAKUSO010000004.1 coordinate 19,757, forward strand.
CTGAAACCGGTCGGCTATGCCGATCTGCCGGGATGGCAGGCAGATTCCCTCGCCGAGGTCATGCCGGCCCTGCTGAAATCCTGCGATCGGCTGAAGCCGCAGCCGCCTGCCCGCAATTTCGGACCGGACGAGCGCTTCGGTACCATCGGCGACTGGCTGCCGGTCTGTGAGACGGCACGTGCTGTGCCGGCGGGTGACGCGACCGCCGTCCGTACCTTCTTTGAATCGAACTTCCGCCCCTATCGCGCCGGCAACAACGGCGCGCCGGAGGGGCTGTTCACCGGCTATTACGAGGCGGAGCTGCGTGGCGCCTTGCAGCGCTCGGCGCGCTATCCGGTGCCGCTGCATCGCCGGCCGGACGATCTTGTCATGGTCGATCTCGGCCAGTTCCGCGACGAGCTGAAGGGCCAGCGCATCGCCGGCCGTGTGGTGGGCGGCAATCTAAAACCCTATGAGGACCGCAAGGCCATCGTCGAGGGTGTCCTTGATCCTCGCAAGCTGGAGATCGTCTGGGTGGACGACCCGGTCGATGCCTTCTTCCTGCAGATTCAGGGCTCCGGCCGGGTGACGCTGGAGGATGGAAGGGTGATGCGCCTGGGCTATGCCGGGCAGAACGGCCACCCCTATGTCGCCATCGGGCGGGAGCTGATCGCGCGTGGCGCGCTGACCCGCGAGACTGTCTCCATGCAGTCGATCCGCGCCTGGCTGGCGGCCAATCCGGGCGAGGCGGCGGCGCTGATGAACACCAACCCGTCCTACGTCTTCTTCCGAGAACTGCCCGGCGACGGGCCGCTGGGTGCACAGGGGGCCGCTCTGACGCCGTTGCGCAGTCTGGCCGTCGACCGCCGTTTCGTGCCGCTGGGCACGCCGGTCTGGCTGGACGCCCAGCATCCGGATGCTGGTGCCGAGCGGTTGCGCCGGTTGGTCGTGGCCCAGGATGTCGGCGGGGCGATCCGCGGCCCCGTGCGCGGCGACCTGTTCTGGGGCCATGGCGATGCCGCTGCCGATCGGGCCGGACGGATGAAGTCCAACGGCCAGTATTATCTGTTGCTGCCCAAGGGTCTGGCGCCGGCTTCCTGACTGGTAATACCGGTCCGGCTTGTCAAGCAACTCGGCAACCGTCATCTTAGCGGCGAAGCAAGAAATGCCACGGCAGGAAGAGCCCGCAATGGTTGAGGAAGCGCCGCAGAAGAAGCCCCGGGTCGGGCTGTTCGTCACCTGTCTCGTCGATCTGTTCCGCCCGTCCGTCGGTTTTGCTGCGATCCGGCTGCTGGAGCAGGTGGGCTGCATTGTGGAGGTGCCGGAGGCGCAGACCTGCTGCGGCCAGCCGGCCTATAATTCGGGCGATTTCCAGGACACGAAGGACATCGCGCGCAACACCATCCGCGCCTTCGAGGGTTTCGATTACGTGGTCGCCCCTTCCGGCTCCTGTGCCGGGATGCTGCGCGATCATTATGCCGAATTGTTCAAGGAGGATGCCGAATGGGGGCCACGCGCCCATCATGTCGGCCACCGCACCCATGAGCTGGTCTCCTTCCTTGTCGATGTGATGGGGATGAAGGGCGTCGAGGCGCATTTCGACGGTACGGTGACCTATCACGACAGCTGTTCCGGCCTGCGCGAGCTGGGCGTGAAGCAGCAGCCGCGCAGCCTGCTCGGCTCGGTTGAAGGGTTGAAGCTGAAGGAACTGCCGGGTGCGGAAACCTGCTGCGGGTTCGGCGGCACCTTCTGCATCAAGTACCCTGACATTTCCGACCGCATGGTCTCCGACAAGGCCGACGACATCGTGAAGACCGGTGCCGGGACCCTGCTGGCCGGCGATCTCGGCTGCCTGCTGAACATGGCCGGCAAGCTGAAGCGGCGCGGCGAGAAAGTGCAGGTCCGCCATGTTGCCGAGGTGCTGGCCGGTATGACCGATCAGCCTGCCATCGGCGAACCCGGACGCGGGAGCTGACGCCATGCAGCCCACCAGCCACGCCTTCAAGGACAATGCCCACACCGCACTGCATGACGAGCGGCTGCAGCGCGCGCTGGGCAACATGCGCGCCGGCTTCCAGGACAAGCGCCGTGCGGCCATCGACAGGTTGCCGGAGTTCGAGGCGCTGCGCGACCAGGGCCGCGACATCAAGAACCATACGCTGGCCCATCTCGATTATTACCTGGAGCGCTTTGAGCGCCGGGTGACCGAGAATGGCGGCCATGTGCACTGGGCACGCACGCCGCAGGAAGCGCGCGAAAAAATCCTGGAAATCTGCCGCTCGGTGGAGGCGAAGACCGTCACCAAGGGCAAGTCGATGATCGCCGAGGAGATCGCGCTGAACGATTTCCTGGAAGAAAGCGGGATCGAGCCGATCGAGACCGATCTGGGCGAATATATCATCCAGATTCGCAAGGAACCGCCCAGCCACATCATCGCGCCGGCGGTGCATCTGAACCAGTCGGATGTCGAGGAAAGCTTCCGCAAGATCCACACCGACCTGCCAGCCGACCGGCCGCTGTCGGAGCCGCGCCAGCTGCTCGACGAGGCACGCGCGAAACTACGGAACAGGTTCATCAAGGCCGATGTCGGTATTACCGGGGCCAACTTCCTGATCGCCGAGACCGGCTCGACCGTCATAGTGACCAACGAGGGCAATGGCGACCTGACCCAGACCCTCCCCCGAATCCATATCGTGCTGGCCAGCCTGGAAAAGACTGTGCCGACGCTGGAGGATGCGGCCACGATCATGCGCCTGCTGGCCCGCTCGGCCACCGGGCAGGAAATGTCGGTCTATACTACCTTCTCCACCGGGCCGCGGCGGCCGGAGGATCTGGACGGGCCGGAACAGTTCCATGTCGTGCTGCTGGATAATGGCCGCAGCGCCATGCTGGGCACCGAATTCCAGGAAATGCTGCGCTGTATCCGCTGCTCGGCCTGCATGAATCACTGCCCGGTTTACAGCGCGGTTGGCGGCCATGCCTATGGCTGGGTCTATCCCGGGCCGATGGGCGCGGTGCTGACCCCGACCCTGGTCGGTGTCGAGGAGGCCGGGCACCTGCCGAACGCCTCCACCTTCTGCGGGCGCTGCGAGAGCGTATGCCCGATGCGTATTCCGCTGCCGAAGATGATGCGGCATTGGCGCAAGCGGGAATATGAACGCAAGCTGTCACCGGCCCCCTACCGCTCGGGCCTCGCCCTCTGGGCGTTCTTCGCCAAGCGGCCGGCGCTCTATCAGCGCCTGACCGGCATTGCCATGAAGCTGCTTGGCCGGTTCGGCCGGGATAAGGGGCGGTTCCGGTCGCTGCCGCTGGCCGGGGGCTGGACTTCGGTGCGCGACATGCCCGCCCCGCAGGGTCGCACCTTCCAGGAGCTTTACCGCGAAAAGAAGGGGGCCGCCTGATGCCCGACATGTCCCCGCGCGATCAGATCCTGGCCGGCATCCGCCGGTCGCTTGGCCGCAGTGCGCTGGACGGCGAGCCGGCGGCGCAGCTGGAACAGCGGATCGCGGAGCACAGGCCGAACCTGATCCCGCAGCGGGCGCAGCTGCCGCACGACCAGCAGGTCACCCTGTTCGTCGAGATGGCTGAAGGCGTGCAGGCCACCATCAGCCAGGTCGCGGATGCCGCAGAGGTCCCTGACGCCATCGCCGAGTATCTGGCGCAGCATAATCTGCCGGCCGAATTGCGCGTGGCGCCGGATGCCTGGCTGTCCGGCCTTCCCTGGGACAAGCGCCCGACCCTGACCATCAATACCGGCAAGGCCGAGGAGCCGGATACGGCCAGCGTGACCCCGGCCTTTGCCGGCATTGCCGAGACCGGCACGCTGATGCTGACCTCCGGCCCGCACAGCCCGACCACACTGAACCTGCTGCCCGAGACCCATATCGTGGTGCTGAAGAAGAGCCAGATCGTCGGTTCCTACGAGGATGGCTGGGCGCGGCTGCGCGATGCGCAGGCGAAGGATTCCATGCCGCGCACGGTGAATTTCATCACCGGCCCGTCGCGCACCGGCGATATCGAGCAGAAGATCCTGATGGGCGCCCACGGACCGCGCCGGCTGCACATTGTCCTGATCGACGGCTAGGCATGGCCCGGCGGCGCGCCAGCAAGGACGAGGCTGAGCTTTTCCGCCAGGTCGTGAAGGACGCCAAGCCGCTGCCGCAGGATAAGCGCCTGCGGCTGGGCATGCTGGATGAGCTGCCGCCGGAACCGGTTCCCGCCGTGCCCGAGGCCGAAGGCATGGCGCCGGCCAGCCGCAAGCGCGGTCGGGTGTCAAAGGATGAGCCACTTCCTCAGCCGGTCGCACCGCCGGTCAAGGCGCCGGTCGTTCTGCCGACCCTGAAGCATGACAGCGCGCCGGGGCTCGACAAGCGCAGCCAGATGCGCCTGAAGCGCGGCCAGGTCGCCATTGAGGCGCGCATCGATCTGCATGGCATGACGCAGGATGCCGCCCATGTGGCGCTGAACGGATTCATCGCCCGGTCGCAGGCGCGCGGGCTGCGCTGCGTGCTGGTGATCACCGGCAAGGGGACGCGGCGTGACGAATTCGGCCGTTACGAAGCCGGTGTGCTGAAGCGCGAGGTGCCGCGCTGGCTGAATGAGGGCGGCAACCGCGAGAAGGTGCTGGCCTTCGTCCATGCGCAGCCGAAGGATGGCGGGGGCGGCGCGCTCTATGTCCTGCTGCGACGGGTGCGGGAGGAGGCATGACGCCGTTCGGGGAAAGGCTGCGGGCGCTGCGCGCCGCGCGTGGCGTTACACTGAAGGAGATGGCGGCGGCGCTGCAGGTCTCCTCGGCCTATCTCTCGGCGCTGGAGCATGGCCATCGCGGCCGGCCCACCGACGGGCTGATCCATCAGATCTGCGGTTATTTTGGGCTCATCTGGGACGATGCGGAAGCGCTGAATCGGCTGGCGGAGATATCCCATCCGCGCGTCACCATCGACACGGCCGGCCTGTCGCCAAGCGCCACCAGGCTGGCGCACCAGCTGGCGCGGAAGATCGGGATCCTGGACGAGGAGAGGCTCGCGGCGCTCTTGAGCCAGCTCGAAGACTCGCCGAAAAAGCCGGAATGACAGGGCGATAAACGGCAATAAAATAATATTTTACATTAATTTCTTATATAGAGTCGACGCACTGATGGGGTGTCAGGCGAATTGCGGCGCGACGGCATCCAGCGCATAGCCGGCCGACCGGACGGTGCGGATCGGATCACCCTCGGCATCCTCGTTCAGTGCCTTGCGCAGGCGGCGGATATGCACATCCACGGTGCGCGGCTCGACATAGACATCCGCTCCCCAGACCGAATCCAGCAGCTGCTCGCGGGAGAAGACGCGGCCCTGATGCTCCAGGAAATGGCGCAGCAGGCGGAATTCGGTCGGCCCCAGATGCACATCGCGGTCGCCGCGCTTCACCTTGTGGGCGGCAACGTCCATGACGATGTCGCCGCAGCGCAGCGTCTCGGCATCGGCGGCAGGCCGGGCGCGGCGCATGACGGCGCGGACGCGGGCCAGCAGTTCGCTGGGGCTGAAGGGCTTGGTGACGTAATCGTCGGCGCCGGCATTCAGGCCTCGTACTCGGTCGCCTTCCTCGCCGCGGGCCGTCAGCATGATGATCGGGATGCTGCGGGTCTGCGGGGTGCGGCGCAGCCGGCGGCAGACCTCGATGCCGGACAGCAGCGGCAGCATCCAGTCCAGCAGGATCAGGTCGGGCCGGCGCTCGGTGGCCAGCAGCAGCCCTTCCTCGCCGTCGCGCGCTTCGAGGACCTGGAAGCCCTCGCGCTCCAAATTGTAGCTGAGTAGCGTGACGATCGCGGCTTCGTCTTCGACAATCAGGATCAGCGGCTTCATCGTGTGGTCCAATCTCGGCAGGCCTCAAGGGAAAAAGGCCAGTGGAAATGTTTCAAACCGTAGGTCAGTTCTCCGGCTCGACGACGGTGAACGCGCTGGTGTCGCCCTTCGGCCGCTCGGCGGTCAGCGGCCGGCCGGTTACCTGGTAGTACAGCGTCTCGGCGATATTGGTGGCGTGGTCACCGATGCGCTCAATGTTCTTCGCCATGAACAGAAGATGCGTGCAGGGCGTGATGTTGCGCGGGTCTTCCATCATGTAGGTCAGCAGCTCGCGGAACAGGCTGGTGTACATCTCGTCCACCTCCTCGTCCCGGCGCCAGACCAGCAGGGCCTTTTCGGCATCCTGTTCGACATAGGCGTCCAGCACTTCCTTCAGGATCTGCTGCACCATCCGGCCCATGCGCGGAATACCTGTCGCGGGCCGTGCCGGCGGCACCTGGTTCAGGGCGACTGCCCGCTTGGAAATGTTCGCGGCGTAGTCGCCAATGCGCTCCAGATCGGCGGAAATCTTCAGCGCGCCAACAACGCGGCGCAGATCCTCGGCCAGCGGCTGGCGCAGTGCCAGCATGCGAACCGTCAGATCGTTCACATCATGCTCCAGGCTGTCGATCTTCAGATCGCCCTGGATCACCCGCTCGGCGATGGTGCTGTCGCGCTTCGCCAGGGACTGGATGCAGTCCTGCACCTGCGTCTCCACCAGCCCGCCCATCTGCGAGATGAGATTCATCAGCCGCTTCAATTCCTCGTCGAAGGATTTCACGGTATGGGTGGGCATGAGACTTCCTTTCCAAGGGCATGATCGATGGCGGACCGTGCGCCTGCGCTATCAATAACGGGCTTGCACGGCATAAATACTACGTTTCGATGACGCTTTTATTACATCGACATCGAATCGGGGGTTTTCGCGGCGGCCGTTCAGCCCGCGGATGCGGCGACCGGCAGATAGACGGTGAAGGCGCTGCCCTTGCCGACCTGGCTGTCGACGGAAAGCGCCCCCCGGTGGCGGCTGACGATGTGCTTCACGATGGCAAGGCCAAGACCGGTGCCGCCAAGATCGCGGCTGCGCGCCTTGTCGACCCGGTAGAACCGTTCGGTCAGGCGCGGAATATGCTCGCGCGGGATGCCCTCGCCCTGGTCCTGAACACGGATCAGGACCGCGCCATGCGGTGCCTTGGGGAAGGCTGCCGGTACGCTGTCGGCGCGCCGGGCCGTCACCCGGATCGGGGTGCCGGGTCGGCCATATTTGGTCGCATTGTCGATCAGGTTCTGCGCCACCTGCGCCAGCTCGTCCTCGTCGCCGGTGACCGGCGGCAGCCCGTCCTCGATATCGAGCTGGATGTCCATGTCCTTGGTCGCCGCCTGCATGTCCAGCGTCGCCTTCACGCTGGACAGAATGCGCGACAGGTCGGCCAGCCCGCGCGGCGGCGTATGCTCGTTCAGCTCGATCCGCGAGAGCGACAGCAAGTCGTTCACCAGCCGCGACATGCGCAGGCTCTGCTCATGCATGATTTCCAGGAACCGCTCATGCGCTTCCGGATCGTCCTTGGCCGGGCCGCGCAGCGTCTCGATGAAGCCGACCAGCGTGGAGAGCGGCGTGCGCAGCTCATGGCTCGCATTGGCAACGAAATCGGCGCGCATCTGCTCCGTGCGCTTCATCGCCGTCAGCTCGTGCATCAGGATCAGCGCCCGGCTGTCATCCGGCCCCGGTTCGCGCAATGGTTCGACACTGACGGCGAAACTGCGCTCGATGGGGACCAGCATGGTCATCTCGACAGTGCGGCCCTGCCCCTGTTCAAGGGCTGTCTCCACCGCCTTCAGCACCTCCGGATGGCGCAGATTGCTGGCTACCGCCCTGCCCGCCAGCGCCTCGCCGAAGATCTCGCGGGCGGCCCGGTTGGTGGCCACGATGGTTGCCTCGGCATCGATCAGCAGCAGCGGGTCGGGCAGCGATTCCAGCGCGACATGGGCGGCATGGAGGCGCTGCCGCAGGGCGCCCAGATTTTCCGCCTGCACGCGATGCAGCGATTCGATGCGGCCGGCCAGCGGGGCGAGCGGGCTGTTCGGCTCGATCTCCGCCGAACCACCCTCAACCGCCGCTTCCAGCCGGGCAATGCGCTGAAAATGACGCTGCACCAGCAGCGCGAAGATGCCGGGAGAAATCGCCCAGCCCAGCAGGGCGGGCCAGCCATTCAGCTGGCCGCCGGCGACCAGCACCAGCAGCACCAGCCCGACAGGCAGGGACAGCAGCAGGCTGGTCTTGACGATCGCGGAGCGCGACAGTCGGGTTGCGGGCATGGGGGCCTCGGGCTGGCGGAAGGCTTAACGGAACCTACAGCATAGGCCGGCAGGGATGCCGCCGGTCAACCGCCATATCGTTACATTACGGCGCCAACCTGCCAGGGGATGAATTCCGCATCGCCGAAACCCTGCGCCTCGCTCTTGGATTTCTCGCCCGAGGCCACGCGCAGGATGAGGTCGAAGATGCGCTGGCCCATATCCTGGATCGAGATGCCCTCATCCAGCACGGCGCCGCAATTCACATCCATGTCCTCTTCCAGCTTGCGGTACATGGCAGAGTTGGTGGCAAGCTTCAGCGAGGGCGAGGGCTTGTTGCCGAACACCGAGCCGCGCCCGGTGGTGAAACACACGATGTTGGCGCCGCTGGCCACCTGCCCGGTCACCGAGCAGGGGTCATAGCCTGGCGAGTCCATGAACACGAAGCCCTTGGTGTTGATCGGCTCGGCATATTTGAACACGCCGGTCAGGTTCGTCGTGCCGCCCTTGGCGGCGGCCCCCAGCGACTTTTCCAGGATGGTGGTCAGGCCGCCGGCCTTGTTGCCGGGCGAGGGGTTGTTATTCATCTCCCCGCCATTGCGGGTGGTGTATTCCTCCCACCAGCGGATGCGCTCGATCAGCTTCTCGCCGGTCTTGCGGTCGATGGCGCGCCGGGTCAGCAGATGCTCGGCGCCATAGATTTCCGGCGTTTCAGAGAGGATCGCCGTGCCGCCATGCCGGACCAGCAGGTCAGCGGCCGCGCCTAGCGCCGGGTTGGCGGTAATGCCGGAATAGGCGTCGGAACCGCCGCATTGCAGCGCCAGCGTCAGGTGGCTGGCCGGCACGCTGGTGCGGCGCGCCTCGTTCGCGGCCGGCAGCATGGATTTCACGATCTCGACGCCGCGGTCCACGGTCTTGCGGGTGCCGCCAATGTCCTGGATCGTCATGGTCTGGAAGCGCGGGCCGCGCTCCAGCCCGTAGGCCTCCAGCAGGAAGTCGATCTGGTTCACTTCGCAGCCCAGGCCGACCATCAGTATGCCGGCGAAGTTCGGGTGCCGTGCATGGCCCCACAAGGTGCGCTGCAGATTGGCGTAGCCCTCCCCCGAATCTGCCATGCCGCAGCCGGTGGAATGCACCAGCGCCACCACCCCATCGACATTTGGGTACTGCGCCAGAATGTCCGGCGTGATCGCGGCGGCGATGTATTTCGCCACCGTGGCCGAGCAGTTCACCGAGGTCAGGATGCCGATATAGTTGCGGGTGCCGGCCATTCCGGTCGGGCGCAGGAAGCCCTGGAAGGTCGCGCGCTCCGCCTCCGGCACGAAGGCGGTCGGCTTTGCGGTGCTGGAAAAGGCATAGTCGCGCTCGAAATCGCGCATCTCGACATTCTGCACATGGACGTGATCGCCGATCGCGATGTCGTCGGTCGCGAAGCCGATGATCTGGTCGTATTTGCGGATCGGCTCGCCGGCCCGGATCGGCGCTGTGGCCACCTTGTGGCCGGCGGGGATGGAGCCGTTGACCGTCAGTTTCTCCGCCGGCAGGGCGGTGCCCGGCATCAGCGCCAGGCGGGCAACCACGACATTGTCCGCCGGATGCAGGCGGATGCTGAGGCTCTCGGTTCCGGACATTGGCTCATGCCCCTCCTACAGGGCGCCCCCAGCGCAGGGGGATTAGCGATAGATCAGGGTCGGCAGCCACAATGAGAGCTGCGGTATGAAGGTGATCAGCAGCAGCACCGTTACAAGCGGGATCAGGAACGGCGCCGTCGCGGCCACGCATCGCTCGAAGGATACGCCAGATACCCGCGACAGCACATAGAGCACCATGCCGACCGGCGGCGTCAGCAAGCCGATCATCAGGTTCAGCACCATGACGACGCCGAAATGCACCGGGTCGATGCCCAGCTTCTCCACCACCGGCAGCAGCACCGGCACCAGGATGGTGATGGCGGCGATGGTCTCCATGAAGCAGCCGACGACGATTAGGATCAGGTTGATCAGCAGCAGGATCAGGATCGGATTTTCGGTGACATGCAGGACGATATCGGCGAAATGCTCGGTCGCCCGCGTGCTGGTCAGGATCCAGGAGAAGATGGAAGCGCCGGCAACGATCAGCAGGATGATCGCCGTGGTCTCGACCGTGTCCATGGTGACGCGCACGATGCGCCGCCAGCCCAGCGTGCGATAGACCAGCACGCCCAGCAGCAGCGCATAGAAGACGGCGGCGATGGCGGCTTCGGTCGGGGTGAATAGGCCGAACAGGATGCCGCCGATGATGATGACCGGCGTCATCAGCGAGGGGATGGCATAGAAGAAGCTCATCACCAGACGGCGTACGGAGAACGCCGAATCGCGCGGATAGCCGCGCTTGTGCGAATACCAGAACACCATGATTGCCAGCGCGACCGCCATCATCAGGCCGGGGATGAAACCGGCGGCGAACAGCTGGCCGATGGAGGCATTCGCCATCACTCCATAGATCACGATGGGCAGCGACGGCGGAATAATCGGCCCGATGGTGGAGGAGGCGGCGGTGACGCCGACCGCGAACTCATCATCATAGCCGGCATCGCGCATCGCCTTGATCTCGATGGTGCCGAGGCCGCCGGCGTCGGCCACCGCCGCACCGGACATGCCGGCGAAGATCACGCTGGCGCCGATATTCACATGGCCAAGGCCGCCGCGCGCCCAGCCGACACAGGCCTTGGCGAAGTCGAAGATGCGGTTGGTGATGCCGGCGGAATTCATCAGGTTGCCGGCCAGGATGAAGAACGGGATGGCCAGCAGCGGGAAACTGTCCACGCCATTCACCATCCGGTGCAGCACCACCACGTCCGGCACGGTCCCCGCCAGCAGGATATAGATCAGCGAGGAGGCGGACAGGGCGATGGCGACGGGAACGCCCATCACGAGCATGCCGAACAACATCACGAACAGCAGGGTCAGCAGCACGGTCGCAGCCTCCGACTGAGGGGAAAATAAGGAGAAGCGGGCGTCAGTCCGTCGTCTTGATATCGCCGGTCGGCCGGGTCAGGTCGCTATAGCCCTGGCGCCAGTGCTTCAGCGCGACGAGGACGGAATAGATCGTCATGCCGGCGAAACCGGCCACCACGACCCAGTAGACGATGGATTTCGGCAGATCGACCACGGCCATGTACTGCCGCGTGCGCATCGCCAGCTTGATGCAGATCCAGGTTGCGGCGGCGTAGAAGGCGATGTTGCCGAGATCGACCAGCGTGGACAGCCCCCGTCCAACATTGACCGACAGGTAGCGGTAGAAGAACTGCACCGCGATATGAGTGTTCTTGCGCGTCGCGATGATGGAGCCGAGGAAACCGACGCCAATCAGCAGATAGCGGGCGATTTCCTCGGTCCAGCCGATGGAATTGTTCAGCGCGTAACGCGTGAAGAACTGCAGGAACACGACGCCGGCCAGCGCCCAGAACACCAGCAGGTTGAGGATATCCTCCGGCCGGAAGTCGGAAAGATCGACCGCCGAATCGGGTTCGTCCTCGGGAAACAGCTGGGTTTTCGCGGAATCGTCGCTCATTGCAAGGCTTCCGTGTCTGGGTGGGGCGGGCCGGCGTCGCGGGTCGCTTACTTCAGCGCCTGCAGTTTGTCGTAGGTCGCCTTATCCCAGGTCGCGGACGGGCCGTTATGCAGCTTCACCACGGCCTCGCGGAACGGAGCGCGATCCACCTTGTTCACGGTGACGCCTTCCTTCACGAACCAGTCGGCCAGCTTCTGCTCCGACTCGACGATATCGGCGGTCGCCTTGGCGGCAGCCTCCTTCAGCACGCTGGCGAAGATCTTCTGATCCTCCGGCTTCATGCTGTCCCAGCGCATGCCGCTGACGATGGTCAGCAGGGCGTCGGTGATGTGGCCGGTCAGGTTGATGTGCTTCTGCACCTCATAGAACTTCTTGGCCTGGATGGTCGGCAGCGGGTTCTCCTGCGCGTCGGCCACACCCTGCTGCAGGGCCAGATAGACCTCGGCGAAGGCGATCGGCGTCGGGTTGGCGCCGACCGCTTCCGGGAACATCCGGTAAAGCGGTGCATCCGGCACGCGGATCTTCAGATTCTTCATGTCCTCGGGCTTGAGGATCGGCTTGTTCGAGGTGACGTGGCGCTGGCCGTAATAGGTGAGCGCCAGTACCTGATGGCCGGTTTTCTTGCGATAACCTGCAGACAGCTCGCCGAACAGGTCGCTGGCGGCGTAGGACTTCCAGTGATCGAAATCGCGGAACATGAAGGGCGCCCCGGAAATGGCGATCGGCCCGTAGAAGCGGCCGGCAAACAGCGCGCCGGTATAGATGATATCCACCGTGCCGAGGCCGAGACCTTCATTGATGTCGGATTCCTTGCCGAGCGACGAGGCCGGGAAGACTTCGATCTCGTAGCGGCCATTGGTCTGCTTCTTGATTTCCTCGGCCGCCCACAGCGCCCGCTTGTGATAGGGCTCGGTGGTCTCATAGACATGGGCGTATTTCAGTTTCTCGGCAGCCTGGGCAACACCGAGACCGGCGGCGCCAACAATGGCGGCGGCGGCAAGAGACAATACGAGTCTTTTCATTTTGGTTTCCTCCCTTTCCCTTTTTCGAGGCGCAGTTGAATCTGGCCGTACGATCATTAGTCATTAGTTTTTATGCGTGCAGCCTAAGTCGGAAAAACAGAAAAGGGCAAGGGGTCTCACAACCCCTTGCCCTTTTTGAGTTGATTCAGCCTGGCTGGAGTAAGGTCAACGTACGGCGTCGTGCGCCGCCAGCGCCGCCGCATTCACGATGTCGGAAACGGTGGCGCCCATCTGCACGATCTGCGCCGGCTTCTCCAGCCCGATCAGCAGCGGGCCGATGACCGAGGCGCCCGACAGCTCCTGCATCAGCTTGTAGGAGATGTTGGCCGAATGCAGGGCCGGCATAATCAGGATGTTGGCGGCCCCGGTCAGGCGGCAGAACGGGTAAAGCTTGTGCAGCTCCGGGTTCAGCGCCACATCGGCGGACATTTCGCCGTCATACTCGAAATCGACATTGCGCCGGTCGAGAATCTCCACCGCCTCGCGGATGCGCTGTGCCTTTTCCCGGTTCGGATTGCCGAAATTGGAGAAGGACAGCAGCGCCACCCGCGGCTCATGGCCCAGCGCGCGGGCCTTGGCGGCGGTCTGCACGGCGAGGTCGGCCAGCTCCTCAGCACTCGGCAGCTCATGCACCGAAGTATCGGCGATGAACACGGTGCGGTTGGCCGCGATCACCATGGCCAGCGCGAACAGGCGCTTGCCCGGCTGCGGGTCGATCACCTTGGTGATGTCGTCCAGGCACACCGCAAGGCTGCGTGTCAGGCCGGTCACCATCGCATCGGCATCGCCGCTGGCGACCATGCAGGCGGCGAAGACGTTGCGGTCCTGGTTCACCAGCCGCTGGCAATCCCGGTACAGCGCGCCCTTGCGCTGCGTGCGCTTGTAGAGGAACTCGGTATATTTCTTGTTGTTGGTGGACAGCCGCGCATTATGCACCTCGATACCGCCCGGATCGCTGAGGCCGATCTGCGCCATAGTGGCGCGCACCCGGTCCTCACGGCCGACCAGCACCGGCGTGCCATAGCCGGCATTCTTGAACAGCACGGCGGCGCGGATCGTCTGCTCCTCTTCGCCCTCGGCGAAGACCACGCGTTTCGGATTCGCCGCTACCCTGTCGAAGATGCGCTGCAGGCTGGCCGCCGTCGGGTCGAGGCGGGCGGACAGCTCGTTGCGGTAGGCGCGCATATCCTCGATCGGCTTGCGCGCGACGCCGGTATCCATCGCGGCACGGGCAACCGCCGAGGAGACGGCGACAATGAGGCGCGGATCGAACGGCGCCGGGATGATGTATTCCGGCCCATAGCGCAGCCGACGGCCGGAATAGGCTTGGTCCACCTCGTCCGGCACGTCCTCGCGGGCCAATGCGGCAATGGCCTCGGCGGCGGCGATTTTCATCTGGTCGTTGATCTCGCTCGCCTGCACGTCCAGCGCGCCGCGGAAGATGTAGGGGAAGCCCAGCACGTTGTTCACCTGGTTCGGATAGTCCGACCGGCCGGTGGCGACGATGGCGTCAGGCCGCACTTCCCTCACCTCCTCCGGCGTGATCTCCGGATCCGGGTTGGCCATGGCGAAGATGATCGGCTTGTCCGCCATCTTCTTCACCATGTCCTGGGTGACGGCACCCTTGGCCGACAGGCCGAAGAACACGTCGGAGCCTTCCAACGCCTCGGTCAGGGTGCGCGCCTTGGTCTCCGCCGCATGCGCCGATTTCCATTGGTTCATGCCGGCGCTGCGGCCCTTGTAGATGACGCCCTTGGTGTCGCACAGGATGACGTTGTCGTGCGGCATGCCCATGGCCTTCACCAGCTCGGCGCAGGCGATGCCTGCCGCGCCGGCGCCGTTGATGACCATGCGGCTCTTCTTGATGTCACGGCCGGTCAGGTGCAGCGCATTGATGATGCCGGCCGCCGCGATGATGGCGGTGCCGTGCTGATCGTCATGGAAGACGGGGATGTCCATCTCCTCGCGCAGGCGTTGCTCGATGATGAAGCATTCCGGCGCGCGGATATCCTCCAGATTGATGCCGCCGAAGCTGGGCGACAGGAAGCGGACCGCGTTGATGAATTCCTCGACATCCTTGGTATCGACCTCAAGATCGATGGAATCGACGTCGGCAAAGCGCTTGAAAAGCACCGCCTTGCCCTCCATCACCGGCTTGGATGCCAGCGCGCCGATATCGCCCAGTCCCAGCACCGCGGTGCCATTCGAGATCACCGCCACAAGGTTGCCCTTGGAGGTGTATTCATAAGCCAGGCGCGGGTCTTTCTCGATATGCAGGCAGGGCACGGCGACGCCGGGTGAATAGGCCAGCGACAGGTCGCGCTGGGTGGTCAGCGGCTTGGTCGGGGCAATCGAGATCTTGCCTGGTCTGCCGGCTGAATGGAAGGCCAGCGCCTCCTCATCGGTGATGCGCTTGTTGGTATTCTCGGTGCTGTCCATTGACGGAATCCTTGGGTTTCCTCCGGCGCCGGTCTGGGCGCCATTCTTTTTCGCCTTTTAAGCTACTTGGGCGAAAGTGGCATTACCAGTGGCTCTTTCACAGGAGGGGCATGGGGAGGCGCATGGGGAGGGGCTTGCGGCCTTCCGGGCAGCGGACGCGAGATGCTATGGTCGGCCACCGTCACCGAAACCCGTGCGATGCCGCCTTGAACGCCCAGACAGATATTTCTCCGGAAACTCCCCAGGAGCCGGCCGCCACGACGCCGATGCTGGCACATTACATCGAGACCAAGCGGGCACACCCAGACTGCCTGCTGTTCTATCGCATGGGCGATTTCTACGAGCTGTTCCTGGAGGATGCGGTCACCGCCGCCGCCGCGCTGGACATCACGCTGACCAAGCGCGGCCAGCAGGCCGGTCAGGACGTGCCGATGTGCGGCGTGCCGGTGCATGCCTATGACGCCTATCTCTCGCGCCTCGTCCGGCAGGGCTACAAGGTGGCGATCTGCGAGCAGGTGGAAGACCCGGCGGAAGCCAAGAAGCGCGGCGGCAAGTCGCTGGTGCGGCGTGAGGTGGTGCGCATCGTCACGCCGGGCACGGTGACCGAGGACACGCTGCTGGATGCGCGCCGGCACAACCATCTGGTCTGCCTGGCCGATGCGCAGGGCAAGCTCGGCATCGCCTGGGTCGATATGTCCACCGGCGAGTTCCAGGTACAGCCGCTGGAGGAAAAGTCGGTGGCCGCGGCTCTCGCCCGGCTCGATCCGCAGGAATTGCTGCTGCCCGACCGGCTGCTGCAGCGCGAGGCGCTGTTCGAGGCCTTCGCCGACTGGAAGCAGGTGATGACGCCGCAGCCCGGTTCCCGCTTCGACAGCGTGGCCGGCGAGAAGCGGCTAATGGCACTCTATGAAGTGCAGGCGCTGGACAGTTTCGGCCGCTTCGAGCGGGCGGAGCTGGCCGCCGCCGGTGCGCTGGTGGACTATGTCGAGCTGACTCAGAAGGGCAAGCTGCCGCGCCTCTCCGCTCCCCGCCGTCTGCAGGCCGGCGCGGTCATGGAGATCGATGCCGCGACGCGCCGTTCGCTGGAGCTGACCCGCACCCAGGCGGGGGAGCGCAAGGGCAGCCTGCTTTCCGTCATCGACCGCACGGTGACCGGCGCCGGCGCGCGGCTGCTGGCGGCTTGGCTGTCGGCGCCGCTGACCGACGTGCCGGCCATCGAGGACCGGCTGGACCGGGTGCAGTTCTTCTTCGATCAGGAAGGCTTGCGCGGGAAGCTGCGCGAGACGCTGAAGCGCTGCCCGGATGTGGAACGCGCGCTGACCCGGCTGACGCTGGACCGGGGCGGTCCGCGCGACCTAGCGGCGATCCGCGACGCGCTGGCGGAAAGTGCGGTGCTGCGCGATCTGGCTGGCGCGCCCTCGCTGGCGCCGCTGCCGAAGGGGATATCCCAGGCGCTCGACGATCTTGGCCGGCATGGCGCGCTGGTGGACCGCCTCGGCCGCGCGCTGGCGCCTGACCTGCCGGTGCTGACCCGCGATGGCGGCTTTATCGCGCCGGGCTACGCGCCGGAGCTGGACCAGCTACGCATGCTGCGTGACGAGAGCCGCCGGCTGATCGCCGGGCTGCAGGCGCGCTACCAGCAGGAGACCGGAGTTTCCAGCCTGAAGATCAAGCACAACAATGTGCTGGGTTATTTCATCGAGGTCTCGACCAATCACGGCGACAAGCTGCTGGCGCATGAGGACTTCATCCACCGCCAGACCATGGCCAGCGCGGTGCGCTTCACCACGGTGGAGCTGGGCGAGCTGGAACAGAAGCTCTCCAACGCCGCCGACAAGGCGCTGGCGGTTGAACTGGCGCTGTTCCGCGATCTGGTCGGTGAGGTGACGGCGCATGCCGATGCCATCGCGTTGGCCGCCAATGCCATCGCCCGGCTGGACGTCGCCTCGGCGCTGGCCGAGCTGGCGACGGACAACCGCTATGTCCGCCCGGAAATGACCGAGGGCACGGAGTTCGCCATCACCGGCGGCCGCCATCCGGTGGTGGAGGCGGCGCTGCAGGCGGCGGGCGAGCGCTTTGTCGGCAATGATTGCGTGCTGGAGGGCGACAAGCGGCTGTGGCTGCTGACCGGTCCCAACATGGCCGGTAAATCGACCTTCCTGCGGCAGAACGCGCTGATCGCCATCCTGGCGCAGATCGGCGGCTTCGTGCCGGCGGAAACGGCGCGCATCGGCGCGGTGGACCGGCTGTTCAGCCGGGTGGGTGCCGCCGACGATCTGGCGCGCGGGCGCTCCACCTTCATGGTGGAGATGGTGGAGACGGCGGCGATCCTGAACCAGGCCGGTCCGCGCTCGCTGGTCATCCTGGATGAGATCGGCCGCGGCACGGCGACCTATGACGGGCTCTCCATCGCCTGGGCGACGGTCGAGCATCTGCACGCGGTGAACCGCTGCCGCACGTTGTTCGCCACGCATTATCACGAGCTGACGCAGCTGGCGGAGAAGCTGGAGAACCTCGCCTGCCACACCATGCGGGTGAAGGAATGGCAGGACGAGATCGTCTTCCTGCATGAGGTCGCGGCGGGCGCTGCCGACCGCTCCTACGGCATCCATGTCGCCAAGCTGGCCGGGCTGCCGGCCCCGGTGGTGGCGCGCGCCGAATCCGTGCTGAAGAAGCTGGAGGCAGGCGAGACGGGGGCGGCCTCGGCCCGCATCGCCGAGGATCTGCCGCTGTTCGCCGCGATGGTGCAGCGCCCGGCAGCAACCCCGGCGCTGCCCTCCGGCCCCTCGCCCGCCGAGGCGGCGCTGGCCGAGATCAATCCGGACGAGCTGACGCCGCGCCAGGCGCTTGACGCGCTCTACCGGCTGAAAGGTCTGGCGGGGGCGTAGGCCGCCCTACTCCAAACCGTCATTCCCGGGCTTGTCCCGGGAATCCAGGGTTCAGCTTTCTCGACCGCTATCCAGCGAGCGGAGACATGGACCCCCGGTACAAGACCGGGGGTGACGGACGGAGTGGGTTGCAGCAAAGGCGCTGTCTTTGCGGGATCTAGCCCGAGGGTGGCGAGAAAACGCCGCCGTCCTCTACAGAATAAACTTGCTGAGGTCGGCGTTCTTGGCGAGGTCGCCGACATGCTTCTGCACGAAGGCGGCATCCACGGTGATCGTCTCGCCCGGCTTGTCGGTGGCGGTGAAGCTTACCTCCTCCAGCAGCCGTTCCATGACGGTGTGCAACCGGCGCGCGCCGATATTCTCGACAGAGGCATTCACCTCCGCCGACAGGGTGGCCAGCGCGTCGATGGCATCGTCCCGGAAATCCAGCGTCACCTGCTCGGTTGCCAGCAGAGCCACATACTGCTTGATCAGGCTGGCTTCCGGTTCGGTCAGGATGCGCTTGAAATCGTCACGGGTCAGCGCCTGCAGCTCGACGCGGATCGGCAGGCGGCCCTGCAGCTCCGGCAGCAGGTCGGAGGGCTTCGCTAGATGGAAGGCGCCGGACGCGATGAACAATATATGGTCGGTCTTCACCGGCCCGCGCTTGGTGGCGACCGTGGTGCCCTCAATCAGCGGCAGCAAATCGCGCTGCACGCCCTCACGGCTGACATCGGCGCCGGACCGTTCGGAGCGCGCGCAGATCTTGTCGATCTCGTCCAGGAAGACGATACCGTTCTGCTCCACCGACTGGATCGCCTCGCGGGTCACCGCCTCCTCGTCCAGCAGCTTGTCGGCCTCCTCCTCGGTCAGCACGGCGTAGCTGTCGGCGACACTCATCTTCTTCTTGCGGGTACGCTGGCCGAAAGCCTTCCCGAAGATGTCGTTCAGGTTGATCATGCCCATCTGCGCGCCGGGCATGCCGGGAATATCCATGGTCGGCATGGACGCACCGGCATTGTCGGCGACCTCCACCTCGATCTCGCGGCTATCGAGCTGGCCTTCCCGCAGCATCTTGCGGAAGCGGTGGCGGGTATCGGCCGCCGCGCCCTCGCCGACCAGCGCGGTGATGACGCGCTCCTCGGCGGCAAGCTCCGCCTTGGCCTGTACTTCCTGGCGCAGCCGCTCGCGGGTCTGGGTCAGGGCGATCTCCACCAGGTCGCGGATGATCTGCTCGACATCGCGGCCGACATAGCCGACCTCGGTGAATTTGGTCGCCTCGACCTTCATGAACGGGGCCTGCGCCAGCTTGGCGAGGCGGCGGGCGATCTCGGTCTTGCCCACACCGGTCGGGCCGATCATCAGGATGTTCTTCGGCAGCACCTCCTCGCGCAGATGCTCGGGCAGCTGCTGGCGTCGCCAGCGGTTGCGCAGCGCGATGGCGACGGCGCGCTTGGCGTCCTTCTGGCCGACGATGTAGCGGTCGAGTTCGGAGACGATCTCGCGGGGGCTGAAAGCGGTCATGACGGGTTCTGTCTCTGTCGGATCGGAATGCGTTAGATGGGCCCTTTTCGGGCTGATACTAGGGCTGGACCGGATAGGCGGCAGGCAGCGGCAGGGCCTTTTCCGCCAGCACGGTGCGCAGCCGGTCGGGATAATCGGTTATGATGCCGTCCACGCCGCGCGCGATCAGGTTGGCCATGTCCTGCGGGTCGTTCACCGTCCAGGGGATGACCTGAAGGCCGAGCGCATGCGCTTGCCCGATATCCTCATCGGTCATATCGCGGAAGAAGGGCGACCAGATCGCCCCGCCGGCGGCCTTCACGGCCTTCGGCGCGGAGCCGGCGAAATCGTCGATATCCAGCCCGCCCATCCAGGGCGAGGCACCGGGCCGGCCGCGCTGGATATTATCGTTGCGGCCGCGCGCGATGGTTAGATAGGCGGTCTTCAGCGCCGGCTCCAGCTGCTGCGCCTGCATCGGTACCGCCCAGTCGAAGGATTGCAGGGTGGTGCGTTCGACAATGCCCAGCCGCACGATCTCCGCCACCGCCGCGCGGGTGAAGGCCTCGCGGCTGGCGGTCAGCTCCGGCCGTGTCGGGTTCACCTTAACCTCGATGTTGAAGCGCATGGCGGCGGCACCGGCCCGCTCGGTGAGCGCGACCACCTCGGCCAGCGTCGGCATGGATGTGCCGGGCACCGGCTGCTGGTCCCGGAAATTGCCGGCATAGGCGCTGCCGGGGCGCAACGTGCCGACATCATAGGTCTTGACCTGCGCCAGCGTCAGGTTACGGACCAGCGGCCCGTCCTCGCCGACATAGGCGCCATCCGGCCCCTGCACGAGATCGCCATTTAGCTTCGGGTCGTGGGTGACGACAAGCTGCCCGTCGGCGGTCATCGCCAGGTCGAGTTCCAGCGTGGTGACACCCAGGCTCAGCGCCTTCGCGAAGCCGGGCAGGGAATTTTCCGGCATCAGCCCGCGGGCGCCGCGATGGCCCTGCAGGTCAAAGGCGAGCACGGGGCCGCTGGCCAGCAGCAGAGCCAGGCCGGCGGCGGCGAGTACCCTCACCTGTCCCGTCACAGGCTTTCGACCGTCAGGTTGGTGTTGGTATAGACGCAGATATCGGCGGCGATGCCCATGGCGCGGCGGGCCACCGTCTCGGCATCCATATCCTCACGGTCGATCAGCGCGCGGGCGGCGGCCAGCGCGTACATGCCACCGGAGCCGATGGCGATGATGCCATCCTCCGGCTCCAGCACGTCGCCGGTTCCCGACAGGATCAGCGACACATTCTGGTCGGCCACCGCCATCATCGCCTCCAGCCGGCGCAGATAGCGGTCGGTGCGCCAGTCCTTCGCCAGCTCCACGCAGGCGCGGGTCAGCTGGGTCGGGTACTGTTCCAGCTTGGCTTCCAGCCGCTCAAACAGGGTGAAGGCGTCAGCCGTAGCGCCGGCAAAGCCGGCCAGCACGGCGCCGCCGGCCAGCGGACGCACCTTGCGGGCATTCGACTTGATGACGGTCTGGCCAAGGCTGACCTGGCCGTCGCCAGCAACGACCACACGGCCGCCCTTGCGAACGGAAAGGATCGTGGTGCCGTGCCAGACGGCCTGGTTGTTTTCCGACATGGAGGCTTGCTTTCGTTGCGGGGGGCGGGCGTCCTGGGAGACCCGCCGAAACTAGCAGAGCATGTTGGTTGCCGCGACTGTGCGGTCAAGATGCCCGCCGCCCTTGGCCCGGAGGCCCGCAACTGCTACATAAGCCCCGTCCTATCCATTCCAGCGAGGAGAGTGCCGATGCGCGTGGGCAGCGTCGTGCGCAACACCAAGGAAACCCGTATCTCTGTCGAGCTGAATCTCGACGGCACCGGCGTGTATGACGTGCATACCGGGATCGGCTTCCTCGACCACATGCTGGAGCAGCTGTCGCGGCATTCGCTGATCGACCTGAAGGTGCGCGCGGAAGGCGATCTGCACATCGACTATCACCACACCACCGAGGATAGCGGGATCGCCATCGGCGAGGCCTTCACCAAGGCGCTGGGCGAACGCAAGGGCATCACCCGCTATGGCTCGGCGCTGATCCCGATGGACGAGACGCTGACCCGCGTGGCGCTGGACTGCTCGAACCGGCCCTACCTGATCTGGAAGGTGAATTTCACCCGGCCGAAGCTGGGCGAGATGGATACCGAACTGTTCAAGGAATGGTTCCAGGCCTTCGCGCAGGCCGGCGGTGTGACGCTGCATGTCGAAAACCTCTATGGCGAGAACAACCACCATATCGTCGAGAGCTGCTACAAGGCGCTGGCCCGCAGCCTGCGCCAGGCGATCGAGATCGACCCGCGCAAGGCCGATGCCGTGCCCTCGACCAAGGGTGTCCTCGGCGGCACTCTCTAGGAGGCAGCGATGACAGGGAAGAAGCGGGCCGTCATCATCGATTACGGCTCCGGCAACCTCCGTTCGGCCGCCAAGGCCTTCGAGCGTTCGGCGCGCGACAATGGCATCGAGGCCGAGGTGATTGTGACTGCCGAGGCGGCGGCGCTGGCCGGCGCCAGCCACATCGTGCTGCCCGGCGTCGGTGCCTTCGCCGACTGCAAGCGCGGGCTGGCGGCGGTGCCGGGCATGATCGAGGTGCTGGAAGCGCAGGTGATAAGGGGCGGCAAGCCGTTCCTCGGCATCTGTGTCGGCATGCAGCTGATGGCGGATCGTGGCCTGGAATTCGAGACTAGCCAGGGGCTGGGCTGGATTCCCGGCGACGTGGTGGCGCTGACACCGTCGGACAAGACGCTGAAGGTGCCGCATATGGGTTGGAACGAACTGCAGTTGGCTGACACGGAGCATCCGGTGCTGGCCGGCATCAGCTCCGGCGACCATGCCTATTTCGTGCATTCCTACCATCTGGCCGCGTCCGACCCCGCGCAGGTCCTGGCGACCGTCGATTATGGCGGGCCGGTCACGGCCATCGTCGGCCGGGACAATCTGGTCGGCACCCAGTTCCACCCGGAAAAGAGCCAGGAGGCGGGCTTGCGGCTGATCGCCAATTTCCTGGGCTGGACGCCATGACGGAAATCGCGGTCAGGGTATCGGCCGAGCGGCTGGAGGAATTCTCGGGCAGTGACCTTGAGGATCTGTGCGACGCCACCGAGGGCGCCATCCTGGATGGCGGCGGCTTCGGCTGGGTGACCCCGCCGGCCCGCCATGTGCTGGAGGCCTATTGGCGCGGCGTGCTGCTGGTGCCCGAACGGCACCTGTTCGTTGGCCGGCTGGACGGCACCATCGCGGCGGCGGCGCAGACCCTGCGCCCGGCCCGCAACAATGAGGCGCAGGCCTTCGCGCTGCAGCTTACCGGGCATTTCGTGGCTCCCTGGGCGCGCGGCCACGGGCTGGCGCGGGCCATCGTCGTGGCCGCCGAGCAGGCGGCGCGGGCCTGGGGCTTCCGCAGCATCAACCTGGATGTGCGCGACAGCCAGTCGGCGGCAATCAAGCTTTACGAATCGCTGGGCTATGTGCGCTGGGGCACGCATCCCTATTATGCCCGGGTGGAGGGCGACATCGTCGCCGGCCACTTCTATTACAAGAACCTCAGCGAGACAGAAGCGCCGAAGCAGGAGATACCGCTGTCATGATCCTCTACCCCGCCATCGATCTGAAGGGCGGCCAGTGCGTCCGCCTGCTGCATGGCGAGATGGACAAGGCCACTGTGTTCAGTGACAACCCGGGTGCGCAGGCCGCCAAGTTCCAGGCCGCTGGCTGCCGCTGGCTGCATGTGGTCGATCTGGACGGTGCCTTCGCCGGCAAGGCGGTGAACGAGGCGGCGGTGCGCTCCATCCTCGGTGCCGTCACCGTGCCGGTGCAGCTCGGCGGCGGCATCCGCGACCATGCCGGCATCGAGCGCTGGCTGGACGCCGGCATCTCCCGCGTGATCCTGGGCACGGCGGCGCTGCGCGACCCGCAGCTCGTCATCGATGCCTGCAAGGCGCATCCGGGCAAGATCGCGGTTGGCATCGACGCACGCGGCGGCATGGTGGCTGTGGAGGGCTGGGCCGAGACCTCGGATGTTACCGCGCTCGACCTCGCGCGCCGCTTCGAGGATGCCGGCGTCGCTGCCATCATCTATACCGATATCGACCGCGACGGTGCCTTGAGCGGCGTGAATGTGCAGGCAACCGCCGACCTCGCCCGCGCCATCTCGATCCCGGTCATCGCCTCGGGCGGGGTCGCCTCACTGGACGATCTGCGCGGGCTGATGGCCGTGGCGGAGTCCGGGATCGAAGGCGTGATCAGCGGCCGCGCGCTCTATGACGGGCGCATCGACCTCGCGCAGGCGATTGCCGTTCTCGATGGGAAGGAGGCCGCCTGACATGCTGAAGACCCGCATCATCCCCTGCCTCGACGTGAAGGACGGGCGCGTCGTGAAGGGCGTGAACTTCGTCGATCTGCGCGATGCCGGCGACCCGGTCGAGCAGGCCCGGCTCTATGACCGCGAGGGTGCCGACGAGCTGTGCTTCCTCGACATCACCGCCTCGTCCGACAATCGCGGCATCATCCTCGACGTGGTGTCCCGCACCGCCGAGCAGTGCTTCATGCCACTGACCGTTGGCGGCGGCGTGCGCACGCTCGACGATATCCGCCGGTTGCTGCTGGCCGGTGCGGACAAGGTGTCGATCAACACGGCGGCGGTGAAGGACCCGGATTTCGTGCGTCAGGCGGCGGAGAAGTTCGGCAGCCAGTGCATCACCGTGGCGGTGGACGCCAAGCGCGCGGGCGACGGCTTCGAGGTGTTCACCCATGGCGGCCGCAATGCGACGGGCATCGAGGCGGTCGGCTGGGCGCGGCGCATGATGGAGTATGGCGCCGGCGAAATCCTGCTGACCTCGATGGACCGCGACGGCACCAAGCAGGGCTTCGACCTGCCGCTGACCCGCGCCATCGCGGATGCCATTACCATCCCGGTCATCGCCTCCGGCGGGGTCGGCAATCTGAAGCATCTGATCGAGGGCGTGACCGAGGGTCATGCCTCGGCGGTGCTGGCTGCCTCGATCTTCCATTTCGGCGAATACCGGATCTCCGAGGTGAAGGCGGCGATGGACGCCGCCGGTATTCCCGTCAGGCTGACCCCGGAAAGGCAGGCGGCATGAGCCAGAGCACGCTAGACGATCTGTTCCGTATCCTGGAATCGCGCAAGGACGCAGACCCTGCCGTCAGCTATACGGCGAAGCTGTTGGGCGACCGCAAGAAGATCGCCAAGAAGCTGGGCGAGGAAGGCGTCGAGGCCGCGCTGGAAGTGCTGCAGGGCGACCGCGACAAGCTGGTCTCCGAAAGTGCCGATGTGCTCTATCATCTGCTCGTCGCCTGGGTGGCGCTGGGTATCCAGCCGGAAGAGGTCTGGCAGGCGCTGGAGGCACGCATGGGGCGCTCCGGCATCGACGAGAAGAAGTCGCGCAAGGCGGAATAAGGGGGAAGCTGATGGCCTATGATCCGAACAACATCTTCGCCCGCATCCTGCGCGGCGAGATTCCCTGCAAGAAGATTGCCGAGGACGAGCACACGCTCGCCTTCCACGACATCAACCCGCAAGCGCCGGTGCACGCGCTGGTGATTCCGAAGGGAGCCTATGTCTCCTTCGACGATTTCTCGGAA
Organism: Oceanibaculum sp.; assembly: GCF_022449305.1. Taxonomy (NCBI): domain Bacteria; kingdom Pseudomonadati; phylum Pseudomonadota; class Alphaproteobacteria; order Rhodospirillales; family Oceanibaculaceae; genus Oceanibaculum; species Oceanibaculum sp. The sequence continues at coordinate 44,870 of NZ_JAKUSO010000004.1, forward strand.
AAGGCATCGGACGCGGAAATCGCGGCGCTGACGCGCATGGTCGGCAAGGTGGCGCGCGATCTGGGCTGCGCAGCGGATGGCTACCGTATCCTCTCTAACATCGGCCAGCATGGCCATCAGGAGGTGCCGCACCTCCATATCCATGTGTTCGGTGGCGCCTCGCTTGGCCGCATGATCAACAAGGTGACGGCATAGCGGCGATGGAACAGCGGCTCAGCCTGATCACGCTGGGTGTGGCCGATATCGCCCGCAGCCGGGCCTTCTATGAGGGGCTGGGCTGGACGGCATCGGGCATCGGCGATGGCGAAGTCGCGTTCTTCCAGTGCGGCGGCATGATCTTCAGCCTGTTCGGCCGAATCGACCTTGCGAAGGATGCGGGCGTATCCGCCGAGGGCGCCGGCTTTCGCGGCATCGCGCTGGCCTATAACAGCCGCAGCCGGGAAGAGGTGGACCGGGTGCTGGCGGAAATGGTTGCGGCGGGGGCAGCGCTGGTGAAGCCGGCGGCCGAGGCCCCCTGGGGCGGCTATTCCGGCTATGCCGCCGATCCTGACGGCCATCTGTGGGAAATCGCCTGGAATCCCGGCTTCCCCATCGCGGCGGATGGCAGCGTCAGCCTCCCCGGCTGACGCCGATCCTTCTGCTTACTTTGCGGCCTTGGCGCGCTCGATGGCAGCGGTGATCATGTCGCGGGCCTGTTCGGCCTCGCCCCAGCCATTCACCCGCACCCACTTGTTCGGCTCAAGGTCCTTGTAGTGGGTGAAGAAGTGCTCGATCTGGTGCAGCAGCACCTCGCGCACATCCTTGTAGCTGGCAATGTTGTTGTAATAGGGATGCAGGTCGTCCACGGGGACGGCCAGAATCTTCTCGTCCGGCCCCTTCTCGTCTTCCATCATCATGACGCCGACCGGACGCGAGCGCATGACGGAGCCCGGCACCACCGGCACATTGCCCAGCACCAGCACATCGACCGGATCGCCATCCTCGGACAAGGTGTGCGGTACGAAGCCGTAATTGGCCGGGTAATACATGGCGGTGTGCAGGAAACGGTCGACGAACATCGCGCCCGACTCCTTGTCCACCTCGTACTTCACGGGTGCGCCGCCCAGTGGAATCTCGACGATGACGTTCACGTCGTAAGGCGGGTTCTTGCCGATCGCAATCTTGCTGATGTCCATATTGGTCTCGCTGGCTGAATAGACTTCAGGCCTCAGGGGCCGGAGTTTGCGCGCATCCTACGCATTTGTTGCGGCGCAGCAAGTGCCGTCTGGGGATTCCAGCGAAAATTCAGTCCGCCGCGCTGTCCTGCCGCACCGGGCCGGCGCGGGTGCTGGCCGGCAGGGCGCGCATAAGCCAGAGTAGCATCAGCAGGCCGGGCAGCGCGGCCGCCGCCGACAGCAGGAAGAAGGCGACCCAGTCCATGTGATCGGCCAGCCAGCCGCCCGAGGAGGCGAGCAGCGTGCGCGCAAAGGCCATCAGTGAACTCAGCAGCGCATATTGCGTCGCCGTATAGGCGACGTTGCACAGGCTGGAGAGGTAGGCGACGAAGGCTGCCGTGCCCATGCCGCCGGTCAGATTCTCCAGCCCGATGGTCACGGTCAGCAGCGCCAGGTCATAGCCGGCCATCGCCTGTACCGCGAACATCAGGTTGGAGGCCATCTGCAGCACGCCGCAGACCAGCAGGCTTTTCAGCAAGCCGAGCCTGGCCACCATGATGCCGCCGATCAGCCCGCCGGCCAGCGTCGCCACCAGGCCGAACAGTTTGGAGATGTTGGCGATCTCGATTTTGGAGAAGCCCATCTCGATATAGAACGGGTTGGCCATCACCCCGGCCAGCGCATCGCCGAACTTGTAGAGCACGATGAACAGCAGGATGCCGAGCCAGACCGGCCTGCGCATGAAATCGGCGAAGGGGGCGACGACCGCGCCATGCAGCCAGGCGCCGAGGCCCGGCTTGCCGTCTGCTGCCAGCTGGCCATCCGCCGGTTCCGGACTCAGCAGGATGGCAAGGCTGCCGGTCAGGGCGAGGACCGCCATGATGGCGTAGGTCGCGAACCAGCCATGGAAGGCCGCGAGATAGAGCGACCCGGCACCAGCCACCAGCATGCCCATGCGGTAGCCGAACACCAGGATGCCGGCACCCGCACCTTGCTGGCGGGCCTCCAGGCTTTCCACGCGGAAGGCGTCGATCACAATATCCTGGCTGGCAGAGAAGAAGGCGACCAGCAGCGCGAAGATCGCGGTCTGGCCGGCATCCACGGCGGGGTCGCTGGCGCCGAGGCCGAGGATCGCCAGCACAAGGCCGGCCTGACAGGCCAGCATCCAGCCGCGCCGCCGGCCGAACAGCCGGGTCAGCCCCGGGATCGGCAGCCGGTCAATCAGCGGCGCCCAGACGAACTTGAAGGTATAGGGCGCGCCGACCAGGGCGAACAGCCCGATGGCGGTCTTCGACACGCCGGCCTCGGCCAGCCAGACCGTCAGGGTGGACAGCGTCAGCAGCAGCGGCAGGCCGCTGGCGAAGCCCAGGAAGAACTGGGTGAGGACTGGCCGTTCCAGATAGATTCTGGACTCGGCCAGCCAGCCCTTCAGGCTATGGACGAAACGGGCGTTTGCGCTCACCCATGCACCTTGTCCGCCACCAGCTCTGCCAGGGAGCGTTCCGGCCGGGCGCCGAAATGCGAGATCACCTCGGCGGCGGCCAGCGCCCCCAGCGACCCGCAGACCGCGACCGGCATGCCGCGCGTCAGCCCGTAAAGAAAGCCGCTGGCATAGAGGTCGCCAGCGCCGGTGGTGTCCACCACCGCCTCGACCGGCTCGGCGTCCAGCACATGCACCTCATTGGCGGTGACGATGACCGCCCCCTTCTCGCTGCGGGTGAGCGCGGCTACCTCGACCTTGCCGCGGATCGCCTGCATCGCATCGTCGAAGCTGGCGACCTCGAACAGCGCCTTGATCTCAACCTCGTTGGCGAACAGCACATCGACATGCTTTTCCACCAGCGCGCGGAATTCGCGGCGATGGCGTTCCACGCAGAAGGCGTCGGACAGTGACAGCGCCACCTTGCGGCCAGCGGCATGTGCCGCATTCGCTGCCTTCAGGAAGGCGGCCTTGGCCTGCGGCGGGTCCCACAGATAGCCTTCGAGGTAGGTATAGGCTGAGGCGGCAACGAGATCGGTGTCCACATCCTCAGGCGTCAGCTCGACGCAGGCGCCAAGGAAAGTGTTCATGGTGCGCTGCGCGTCAGGCGTCACCAGGATCAAGCAGCGCGCGGTCGGCGGGCCATCGCTGGCGGCGGCGGTCTCGAAGCTGACGCCGGCCGCCTTCATGTCGTGGCGGAAGATGTTCCCCAGCGTGTCGTTGCGCACCTTGCCGATGAAGGCCGCCCGCCCGCCCAGCGAGGCGATGCCGTGCAGCGTGTTGGCCGCCGACCCGCCGGACATTTCCATGCCCGGCCCCATCTGGCCATAGAGACGTTCCGCCCGTTCCGCATCGATCAGACGCATCGCGCCCTTATCGAGCCCATGCGCCTCCAGGAAGGCATCGTCGGTGCGGCTGAGCACATCCACGATGGCATTGCCGATGCCGAGAACGTCGAAGCGTGTGTCTGTCATCACTATATCTTCCCGGCGCAGTGCCAAGCTTGCGGAATCACGATCAATGGCGTGGCAGTATAACCGCCGCGCTGCCGGCAACAAGCGGCGCTTGCCGTTACGCCTTGTATTTCCGATCTCTAGCCCATTCTTCCCGTTTCGAAAGCCACCCGATGATTGATGCACTTGTGAAAGCCCTCAGGCAATTCTCCGATCCGCGGTTGCGCGGCGTGGTCTGGCTGGGTATCGGCGCGGCCGCGCTGGTGTTCGCCCTGCTGTTCTGGGGAATCGGCTGGCTGCTGTCCGGCGTCAGCCTCACGGATCTCGGCCTGTCGCCGGAAACCGCGTCGCCCTTCGAATATCCCTTCCGCCTGCTGGTCGATGTGCTGGGCGGGCTGGCGGTGCTGGGGCTGACCTGGCTGCTGTTCCCCGTGGTGGCGACGGCGGTAACCGGAATTTTCCTGGAACGCGTCGCAGTCGCCGTGGAGGGCCGCCACTATCCGGGCCTGCCGGCGGCGCGGGAGCAAGGCATCGGCGAAGCAGTGGGCATGGCGGCGCGGTTCCTTGCCCTGTCGCTTTTGCTCAATCTTCTGGCCCTGCCGGTCTATCTGCTTTTTCCCGCCGTGAATTTTTTGCTTTTTTATTTACTGAACGGCTATTTGATCGGCCGCGAGTATTTCGAGATGGCGGCTTTGCGGCGGCTGGACCCGGCGGAGGCTGCCGCGTTGCGGAAACGGTATGGTGGCCGGATCGTGACTTTCGGGGCGCTGTTCGCCTTCCTCATGACGATTCCCCTGGTGAATCTGGCGGCACCTGTTTTCGCAACCGCAGCGATGATTCATCTATTCGAGGGCTTGCGGCGCCAAGCAAATCCGGCATAATTTCGAAGCCATAATGTTCGGCTTGCTGCAGCCGCACGGAAACGATTAATAGTTTATTTACATGTTTGGGCGCAAAAAAGTATCTCCTGAAGTAATCGCCACGCAGAATGCGGTTTCGGGCCAGCCCGAAAAAGCGGGGGAGCCGGCGGGTGCCGAGGGAAAACGGGGGAGCACCATGTCAACGATCAAGCCGAGTTCGCCGAGTTTCGTACCGGAATTGCCGCGCCGCAGCCTGGATATTCCGGGTGCCGGGCGCCGTGGCGAGGGCGCCGTGCGCAGCAACGTATCGGACAGCCGCCGTCTGACCGTCGGCCGGGAGATCGTGCTGAGCGGCGACATCACCGCCTGTGAGGTGCTGGTGGTGGAAGGTCGCGTGGATGCGAAGCTGAAGAACTGCCAGGCCATCGAGATCACGCCGTCGGGCGTGTTCAAGGGCGAAGCAGAAATCGAGGAGGCCGATATCAGTGGCAGCTTCGAGGGGGTTCTCACGGTGCGGGGCCGGCTGACCGTCCGCAATGGCGGGCGCATTCAGGGCACGGTGCGCTATGGCCAGCTGGAAGTTGAAGCTGGCGGCGAGATCAATGGCGATCTGCAATCCGCCACACCGGCCAAGGCAGAAGCCAAGGCCGCGGCCAAGGCGGAAGACCGGCCGACCGCCACTCCGTAAAGCGGGCTGGCGGCGGGGCCCATGAAATAAGGCCCATGAGTAAAGACGTGCGGGATTCTGGCAGGGACGGCATGGAGATGACGGGCAGGCATATCGGGCAGGACAGGCGGACGGGCCGTTGCAGCGGCCTGCAGCCGGCTCTTCTGTCAGCGCCGGCGATGCTCTCGGCCCTGGTCGTTTCGCTGCTGCTGTCCGCTTGTGCGACCGATGCGCCTTCCGGTCCATCGCTTGCTGCCGCGCCGTTACAGGCTGCGGGATCGAAGGGCGCCGATGCCTCTGCCAGCTCCGTGAAGCCTGGCCTTGCGGCGGGGCTGTCGGGCGGGCTGGCCGGATTGCTGCCGGAGCCGCCCCGGCCGGACAATATGTCCCTGGCGCCGCAGGCAGCCGCCCCCGCGCCCGACCTCGTCGGCATGACGGCGCAGCAGCTGGGCGGCCTGCTTGGCCAGCCGCGCTATCTGCGGCGGGAAGCGCCGGCGCAAGTCTGGCAATATACCGACCGCCGCTGCATCCTCGACATCTTCCTGTATCCCGAGCATGGCGAATACCGTGTCGTGCATGTGGAGACACGCGATCCGCGCAGCCTGTCGGCGCTAAATGTCGGCTCCTGCCTGAACGGTCTGGCTGTGCTGCCCGCCTCGTTGCGCGGCAGCTGAGTCGGGCTTAACGCAGCGCCGGGTCCGGCGTCTTTTCCTTGAATTTGCAGAATTCCGAGACGATGCAGCGCCAGCAATCCGGCTTGCGCGCCTTGCAGATATAGCGCCCGTGCAGGATCAGCCAGTGATGCGCATGGCGCAGGTAGGGCTTGGGAATACGCTTCTCCAGCGCCAGTTCAACCGCCAGCGGCGTCTTGCCGGGAGCAAGGCCGGTGCGGTTCGAGACCCGGAACAGATGCGTGTCCACGGCGATGGTCGGCTGTCCGAAGGCGATGTTCAGCACCACATTCGCCGTCTTGCGGCCAACGCCGGGCAACGCCTCCAGCGCCAGGCGGTCGGCCGGCACCTCGCCGCCATGCCGCTCGATCAGCAGGCGGCTCATCTCGATGACGTTCTTCGCCTTGGAATTGAACAGGCCGATGGTCTTGATGTGCTGCTTCAGCCCGTCCTCGCCCAGCGCCAGCATCTTCTCAGGCGTATCGGCGATGGGGAACAGCTTCTCGGTCGCTTTGTTCACTGACACGTCGGTCGCCTGCGCCGACAGCGCGACAGCCACCAGCAGCGTATAGGGGTTCACATAGTTCAGCTCGCCCACCGGCTCCGGGTTGGCGTTCTGGAGCCGGGTAAAAAACCCTTCGATGTCAGCCTTGGTCATGCGTGCCATGGAGGATTTTCTAGCTGCCCGGCCGGCCGCGGGCAAGCGGGCTGCTGAGGGACCTTAACGGGCAGGCTTTACGCAATGGCTGCGCAATCCTAATTTGATGCCATGGAGATCGCGGAAACTCTTGAGGCCGCCGCGCCGCGCCGTCCTTATCTCGATGTGACGCTGACGCCGCATCGCAGCCTGCCGCCTGCCGGCTTCTACCTTCTGATGGGGATGGTCGGCGGCGTGTCGCTGACCATGGGGATTATGTTCCTGATCGTCGGCGCCTGGCCGGTTTTCGGCTTTCTGGGGCTCGATGTCGCGCTGCTCTATTTCGCCTTCAGAATGAATTACCGCGCGGCACTGGCCCGGGAGACTGTCCGGCTGGACGAGACGGAACTGGCGGTGCAGCGCTTCAGCCCGGCGGGCCATGTCCGGCGCTGGAGCTTCCAGCCCTACTGGTTGAAGGTGCTGCATGAGGCGGCCAGCGAATATCCGGTCCCGCTGGTGCTGGCGAGCCATGGAAGGCGGCTGGAGATCGCCAGCTTCCTGAGCCAGCCGGAAAAGACGGAACTCGCCGAGGCGCTACGAGAGGCGCTGGCGCGCAGCCGTGCGCCGGACCTTCCTACGAGTTAAGCCCCAGCACGTCATCCATGCCGTAGAGGCCGGGGGCGCGGCCCTTCGTCCAGAGGGCAGCGCGCAGCGCGCCATCGGCATAGATCGTGCGGTTGCTGGCCTTGTGGGTCAGCTCGATCCGTTCGCCCTCGGCGGCGAACACCACCGTATGGTCGCCGACCACATCGCCGCCCCGCAGCACGGCGAAGCCGATATCGCCAGGCTTGCGCGGACCGGTATGGCCGTCGCGGGCGCGCTGCTGCACCTCGGCAAGCCCGACGCCCCGCCCGGTCGCCGCCGCCTCGCCCAGTCCCAGTGCCGTGCCGGACGGGGCATCCACCTTGCGGCGGTGATGCATCTCGACGATTTCGATATCGTAACTATTGTCCAGGACAGCGGCGATCTGGCGCGTCAGCGCGAACATCAGATTCACGCCAATGCTCATATTCGGGGCGAAAACCAGCGGGATCTTCGCGGCATGAATCGCCAGCACCGCTCGGTCCGCCTCCGACAGGCCGGTGGTGCCGATCACCAGCGCGGTGCCATGGCGGGCAGCCAGCTCGGCATGCGCCAGGCTGGCGGCCGGCGCGGTGAAATCGATGATCGTTTCGGCTGCAGCGAACAGCGTCTCGGCATCCTCGGTGATCGGCACCTGCAACGCCTCGATACCCGCGACCAGACCGGCATCCTTGCCGATCTGCGGCGTGCCGGGCCGGTCGGTGGCGCCCGCAAGCTGGGTCTTGTCCGAGCGCGCCACGGCCTGGATCAGCATGCGGCCCATGACGCCGCCCGCACCGACGATTCCGATCTTCATGGTGGCCATTTCGCATCCTCCTGCCCGGTAGCGCCTTGCCCAGCGCCGGTTATAGCCGGTTTTCCGGTGGATTACCAAGCGGCACTTCCGCCCTTTGGCGGCATCGCGGTGCCTGCCGGCGCTTGACGGAGCGGCACTCCGTCATTTCGGGCTATCCAGTGAAATCGGGACATGTTATTTGAAATATATACTAAAATCTTTCCGATATACTGACCAGAAACGCAGGATCCCGGTATGATCGACATTCGTTGCCTCTGTCTCGGCGTGCTCAGTCTTGGCGATGCCACCGGTTACGAGATCAGAAAGCGGCTGAAGGACAGTTTCGGGCCCTATCAGGGCATGAGCTACGGCGCATTGTACCCGGCACTGGCGAAATTGCTGGCTGCCGGGGAGGTCGAAAGCCTGGATGGCGACCGGGTATCGGCACTCGACAAGCGCACTTACCGCCTGACCGAAAAAGGGCGGGAATCCCTGCATTCCAGCCTGATTCGGGCGAAGGGGCAGGAGCAGACACGCTCCGAGTTCCTGGCTGCCATGTTCTTCGCCGACATGCTGGATCGCGACACACTGGACCGGCTGGTGGATGAAAGACTGGCGGAATTGCGCGGCGTGCTGGCGCATTTCCAGACCTATCGCGGTAGTCCGCCGACCGAAGGGCAACGTTTCGTCGGCCGCTTCGGGCAGGTGATGGCGCGCGCCGCGATCGACTTCCTGCAGGGCGAGGGCCGCGCCATCGTGAACGCCATCGAGCGTGACCGCAAGACGCGCTAGGCTGGTTGAAACGCCGGGAAAGGGCCTCGTTTCTCGGTATTACTTCTATTGAAATCAATATATTAACCTGCACTACGGCTGAGACGGCAGTGGCGTCGCCGGAAGCTGAAACAGAGACTTCGGAAGGCCACTCTCGGCGCATAAAAAAGCCGGGGAGCAGCAGCGCTACTCCCCGGCGATACCTCTCCGCTGTGGCGGGATTGGCTAGTCCCGCAGGTCCTCCCACAGCTCCTTCACCTTGGCGAAGAAGCCGGCTGATTCCGGGCTGGTCTTGTCGCGGTTGCCGGTCTCCTCGAACTGCTTCAGCAGCTCCTTCTGCTGCTTGGTCAGGTTCACCGGGGTCTCGACAGTAACTTCAATATACAGATCGCCGTGCAGATTGCTGTTCAGCACGGTCATGCCCTTGCCGCGCAGGCGGAACTGATGGCCGTTCTGGGTGCCCTCGGGCACGCTGACCTTCACCCGCTTGCCTTCCAGAGTCGGCACCTCGATGGAGCCGCCCAGCGTCGCCCTCGTCATCGGGATCGGCACACGGCAATGGATGTCCGCCCCGTCGCGCTGGAAGAAGCGGTGCGGCGCGATGGTCAGGAAGATATAGAGATCGCCACTGGCGGCTCCGCGCAGCCCGGCCTCGCCCTCGCCGGACAGGCGGATGCGCGTGCCTTCCTCGACGCCGGCGGGGATGGAGACGGACAGCGCCTTTTCGCGCTGCTGGCGCCCGCTGCCACCGCAGGAACGGCACGGCTTCTCGATCACCTTGCCAGCCCCGCCGCAGGTCGGGCAGCTGCGCTCGATGGTGAAGAAGCCCTGCTGCGCACGCACCTTGCCGGCGCCGCCGCAGGTGCCGCAGGTAACCGGCTGGGAATCGGCCTCCGCCCCGCTGCCATGGCAAGTATCGCAGGCCACGGAGGTCGGGATGCGGAGGTCTTTGGTGGCGCCGGCGAAGGCGTCCTCCAGGGTGATCTCCAGATTGAGCCTGAGGTCGGCGCCGCGGCCGCGCTGGCCGCCACGACCACGCTGGCCGCCCATGAACTCGCCGAACATCTCGTCGAAGATATCGGCAAAGCCGCCGCCGAAATCGAAGCCGCCGGCGCGGCCATTGCCGCGCGGACCGCCGCCATTCTCGAAGGCGGCGTGTCCGAAGCGGTCATAGGCAGCCCGCTTCTCGTCATCCTTCAGAACGTCATAGGCCTCGTTCACTTCCTTGAACTTGGCCTCGGCTTCCGGATCGTCCGGGTTACGGTCCGGATGATACTGCATGGCGAGCTTTCGATAGGCCCGCTTCAGCGCTTCCTTGTCGGCGCCCTTATCGGCGCCGAGAGTCTCGTAATAGTCCCGCTTCGCCATGATTCAGCGGCCCCTGGACTGGCGATAAGAAGACGCCATGTTCCCCGGGGTGCTGACCCCGGAGGACATGGGCATTTCGATAGCGTAACGGAATGTGCCGTTCGCGGTCATCGGTTTCAGGCCGACTTCTTGCGGTCCTCGTCGTCCACTTCCTCGAAGTCGGCATCGACGACCTTGTCATCGCCCTTGGCCGTAGTGTCGCCGCCAGCGGCATCGCCGCCGGACGCACCGCCATCGCCAGCGCCACCATCCTGCTGGGCCTTGTACATGGCCTCACCCAGCTTCATGGCGGACTGCGCCAGCTTCTCGGTCTTCTCCTTGATGACCGCGGCGTCGTCGCCGCCCATGACTTCCTTCAGCGCGGCGATGTCGGCCTCGATCGCCGACTTCTCCTCGGCGCCGATATGGCTGCCATGCTCGGCCAGGTTCTTTTCGGTCGTGTGCACCAGCGACTCGGCATGGTTGCGGGCTTCCACGGCTTCGCGCCGCTTCTTGTCCTCGGCGGCGTTTGCCTCGGCATCCTTCACCATCTGCTCGATATCGGCGTCGGACAGACCGCCCGAGGCCTGGATGCGGATGGCCTGCTCCTTGTTGGTCGCCTTGTCCTTGGCCGAGACATTCACGATGCCGTTGGCGTCGATGTCGAAGGTGACCTCGATCTGCGGAATGCCGCGCGGCGCCGTCGGAATGCCGACCAGGTCGAACTGGCCCAGCATCTTGTTGTCCGCTGCCATCTCGCGCTCGCCCTGGAATACGCGGATGGTCACCGCAGTCTGGTTGTCCTCGGCGGTCGAGAAGACCTGGCTCTTCTTCGTCGGGATCGTGGTGTTGCGGTCGATCAGGCGGGTGAACACGCCGCCAAGCGTCTCGATGCCCAGCGACAGCGGGGTCACGTCGAGCAGCAGGACGTCCTTCACCTCGCCTTTCAGCACGGCGCCCTGGATGGCGGCACCGACGGCGACCACCTCGTCCGGGTTCACGCCGCGATGCGGCTCACGACCGAAGAAGTTCTTCACCGTCTCCAGGATCTTCGGCATGCGGGTCATGCCGCCGACCATGATGACCTCGTCCACCTCGCCGGCGGAGATGCCGGCATCTTTCAGCGCCGCCTTGCAGGGCTCGATGGTGCGCTTCACCAGATCATCGACCAGCGCTTCCAGCTTGGCGCGGGACAGCTTCATGGTCAGATGCTTCGGGCCCGACTGGTCGGCGGTGATGAAGGGCAGGTTGATCTCGGTTTCGGTCGTGCTGGACAGCTCGATCTTCGCCTTCTCGGCGGCTTCCTTCAGCCGCTGCAGCGCCATCTTGTCGCCGCGCAGGTCGATGCCGGATTCCTTCTTAAACTCGTCGGCCAGGTACTGGATGACCCGGCTGTCGAAATCCTCGCCACCCAGGAAGGTGTCGCCGTTGGTGGACTTCACCTCGAACACGCCGTCGCCGATCTCCAGGATCGACACGTCGAAGGTGCCGCCGCCAAGGTCATAGACCGCGACGATGCCGCTGCCCTTCTTCTCCAGACCATAGGCCAGCGCGGCGGCGGTCGGTTCGTTGATGATGCGCAGCACTTCCAGCCCGGCGATCTTGCCGGCGTCCTTGGTGGCCTGGCGCTGGGCGTCGTTGAAATAGGCCGGCACGGTGATGACCGCCTGGGTGACCTTCTCGCCCAGATGGTTCTCCGCGGTTTCCTTCATCTTCTGCAGGATGAAGGCGCTGACCTCGCTCGGGCTATACTTCTTGTCACGGCTTTCGACCCAGGCATCGCCATTGTCCGCCTTCACGATCTTGTAGGGGACGAGGCCCTTGTCCTTCTCCACCATCGGGTCGTCGATCCGGCGGCCGACAAGGCGCTTGATCGCGAACAGGGTGTTTTCCGGATTGGTCACGGCCTGGCGCTTCGCCGGCAGGCCGACAAGGCGCTCGCCGCTCTCGGTGAAGGCGACCATCGACGGCGTGGTGCGCATACCTTCCGCGTTCTCGATGACGCGGGCATTGCCGCCTTCCATCACGGCGACGCAGGAATTGGTCGTACCAAGGTCAATGCCGATAACTTTGGACATGCTCTATTTCCTTTCTTCAGCAGGGCTCACTCGGCCCGTCAAGGCACCGGTCGGAGCCCCCTATTGGGATGGGGTTAAGCTGACCTGACGGAACTGCAAGGGTATATAGGCAGCGAAACTTGGTGCTGCAACGGTGAAAATCCGCCAATTCGGGCACGAAAAACGGCAAAAAGGCACATGATCGTCTCTGCGAGCTACCGAACCGACATCCCGGCCTTCCATGGCGACTGGTTCCAGATGCGCCTGCGTGCCGGCTATTGCCTGGTCGCCAGCCCCTATGGCGGAAAGCCCTACCGGGTGGCGCTGACGGCGGAGGCGGTGGACGGCTTCGTGTTCTGGACGCGCAATGCCGGCCCCTTCCTGCCAGCGCTGGAAGAGGTACAGGCGTGCGGCATGCCCTTCATCGTCCAGTACACCGCCACCGGCTATGGCCGCGCGCTGGAACGCGCCACGCTGCCGGCCGAGGGCGCCATCGCGCAGATGCGCACGCTGGCGGACGTCTATGGCAGGCGTTCGGTGGTCTGGCGCTACGACCCCATCCTGTTTGCGGGTGGAATGGATGCCGACTGGCACCGCGCCAATTTCCGCCGGATGGCCGCTGCGCTGGCCGGCACGGTGGACGAGGCGGTGGTCTCCATCCTCTCGCCCTACCGCAAGGCGGCACGCAATCTGAACCGCATGACCCAGCGCACCGGCCTTGCCTGGCAGGTGCCGGGCCCGGGCCAGTCCGCCGCCTTGCTGGCCGATCTGGCGGAGATCGCGGAAGGTTGCGGCATGCGCCTGACCCTGTGCGCCCAGCCTGACCGGCTGACGGCGGGTGTGTCGCCCGCCGCCTGTATCGATGCCGTGCGCCTGTCGGATATCGCGGGGCGGGATATCACCGCCCGCACGAAGGGCAACCGTCCGGGCTGCCTGTGCGCCGAATCGCGGGATATCGGCGCCTATGATACCTGCCCGCATGGCTGTGCCTATTGCTATGCGGTTGCCGATCACGACAAGGCGCGCAGCACCCACCGGGCGCACGACCCGGCGGCGGAGAGCCTGTCGCCGATGGGAATGTAGCTCAGGCCGAGGTATCGACGCGCCCGGCCGCCTTCGCCTCGCCCTTGGCGACGCCGACCATGGCGGCCTTCAGCAGCCGGTCATGGATGACATAGCCCGGCTGCAGCAGCTGCACGACGGTGCCGGCGGGATGGCCGCTGTTCTCCACCTCGAACATGGCCTGATGGTAGTTGTAGTCGAAGGGGTCACCCGGTTCCGGCGCCACCCGGCGCACGCCATGCTTCTCCAGCGCGGCCAGCAGGGTGCGCTCGGTCATCTCCACGCCTTCCATCAGCGCCTTCACGGCAGGCTCGTGCGCGGCCTCGGCCGGCACGGAAGAAAGGGCGCGGCGCAGATCGTCGGCCACGCCGGCCACGTCCCCGGCGAAATTGGCGATGCCGAACTTGCGGTCCTGCTCGCGGTCGCGCTCTGCACGCTTGCGCACATTCTCGGTCTCGGCGACGGCACGCAGCAGCTTGTCGCGGGTCTCCGCCAGCTCCTGGGCCAGCGCGCGGGTGGCGGCGTCGATGTCCATCGACTCCGCTTCCTCGCCGACGCCGACCTCGTCCAGCGTCTCCTGCGACTCGGTGCCAGAAGCGGTCTCGGGGGCGGTCACCTCCGGTTCCTGGGTGTCTGAGGCATCGTTCTGCGGCTTGGTATTCTGGGTCATGGCTTGCTGCTAGCTTCCGGTTCTTCGGTCTGTCGTCGGGTTCATTTACCCTATCATGCGGCCAATGATCTTGGCCGTGTAATCGACCATCGGGATGATGCGGGCGTAGTTCATGCGGGTCGGGCCGATGACGCCAATGGCGCCCAGCACCTGCTCACGGCTGTTGGCATAGGGGGCGACGATCATCGAGCAGCCGGCCAGGCCGAACAGCTCGTTCTCGGACCCGATGAAAATCTGCACCCCCTCGCCCTTGTTGGTGGCTTCCAGGAGGCGCATCAGGCTTTCCTTGGTTTCCAGCGTCTGGAACAGGGTGCGGATACGCTCCAGATCCTCCAGCGCGGTCACGTCCTCCAGCAGACGGGCCTGGCCGCGCACGATCAGGTAGCCGGCATCGTCGCCGCCGGTCCAGGTCGCCAGCCCAGCCTCCACCACCTTCTGCGACAGCGCATCCAGCTGGGCGCGGTGCTGTTCCAGCTCGTGCTGGATGAACAGCTTGGCCTCCTCGATGGTGCGGCCGTTCAGACGGGCATTCACGTAATTGCCAGCCTCCATCAGTGCCGAGGGCGGCAGGCCGGCGGGCAGCTCGATCACGCGGTTCTCGACCATGCCATTGTCGGACACCATGACGACCAGCGCCCGGTTCGGCCCCAGGCTGACGAACTCCATATGCTTCAGCCGGTCATCCTGCTTCGGCGCCATGACCAGGCCGGCGCAGTTCGCCAGGCCGGACAGGGTGGTGGTCGCCTGTTCCAGCACGTCACCGTAGGACCGGCCGAGGGCCGCGCACTTCGCCTCGATGGCGGTGCGCTCATTCTCGGTCAGCCGGCCAACCTCCAGCAGCCCGTTCACGAACATGCGCAGGCCGGCCTCGGTCGGCAGGCGGCCGGCCGAGGTGTGCGGCGCGAAGAGCAACCCGGCCTCTTCCAGGTCGGACATCACATTGCGGATCGTCGCCGGCGACAGCGCCAGATCGAGCCGGCGCGACAGGGTGCGCGAGCCGACCGGTTCGCCGGTTTCCATATAGGCATCGACGATAAGGCGGAATATCTCCCGCGACCTCTCATTCAGCTTGGTGACGGCTGACATCGGTGAAGGCGTTGAAATTCCGTACAAATCCATTTGCTTTCGGGTTGTTCGAAGCCTTCCGAATCTAGGTACGCCCTGGCACAGCGTCAATGTGTCCTCGACGCAGCGCGCGCAGGGGGCTAGCTTGCGCGCCGAAATGCGAACCAGCCATCCCCATGGAGGATACCATGCGACCTTCGGGCCGCGCGCCGGACCAGATGCGCGCCGTTACCCTGGAACCGGGCGCCAGCAAGTACGCAGAAGGCTCCTGCCTTGCCCGGTTCGGCGACACGCATGTGCTGTGCGCCGCCTCCATCGAGGACCGGGTGCCGCCCTTCCTGCGCAATACCGGCAAGGGCTGGGTGACGGCGGAATACGGCATGTTGCCGCGTTCCACCCACACCCGCACCGACCGCGAGGCGGCCAAGGGCAAGCAGAGCGGCCGCACCCAGGAAATCCAGCGGCTGATCGGCCGCTCGCTGCGCGCCATCGTCGATCTGGAAAAGCTGGGCGAGATCACCATCAAGGTCGATTGCGACGTGCTGCAGGCCGATGGCGGCACCCGTACGGCGGCGATCACCGGCGCCTATGTGGCGCTGCATCAGGCCTGCCAGCACCTGCAGAAGCTGGGCATGGTTAAGGCGCTGCCCTTCACCGATTCTGTGGGCGCCATCTCCTGCGGCATCTACAAGGGCCAGCCGGTGCTGGACCTCGACTATGCCGAGGATTCCGACTGCGATGCCGATGCCAATTTCGTGCTGACCGGCACCGGCGGCATCGTGGAGGTGCAGGGCACCGCCGAGGGCGCGCCTTTCAGCCAGGCGCAGCTGGGCGAGCTGCTGGACCTCGCCAATAAGGGCATCGGCGAGCTGGCCCTCCTGCAGCGCAAGGCGCTGGGACTGGACTGAGCCATGGCGCGCCGGTTCACCGAGGGCAAGCTGGTCATCGCCAGCCATAATCCGGGCAAGGTGCGGGAGATCGGCGATCTGCTGCGCCCCTTCTCGGTTGAGGTGGTCTCCGCTGGCGATCTCGGCATCTCCGAGCCGGAGGAGACCGGCCTGACCTTCCGCGCCAATGCCGAACTGAAGGCCCGGCATTCGGCGGAAGCCTCCGGCCTGCCGGCGCTGGCCGACGATTCCGGCCTTGCGGTCACCGCGCTGAACGGCGATCCCGGCATCTATTCGGCGCGCTGGGCCGGCCCGTCGAAGGATTTCGGTTTTGCCATGCGCAAGGTCGAGGACGCGCTGGCCGGCAAGACGGACCGGTCGGCCCGCTTCGTCTGCGCGCTGGCGCTGGCCTGGCCGGATGGCCATGTCGAGATTTTCGAGGGCACGGTCGAGGGCGACCTCGTCTGGCCGCCGCGCGGCGACAAGGGCTTCGGCTATGACCCGATGTTCCGTCCGGCGGGTCAACCCACGGGCGAAACCCTGACCTATGGCGAGATCGACCCGGATCAGAAGCACGCGACCAGCCACCGGGCGGCGGCGTTCCGGCAGCTGGTCGAGGCCTGCTTCAAGGCCTGACACATGACCGCGCCGGACAATCTGGCGGTCTATGTCCACTGGCCGTTCTGCCGGTCGAAATGCCCCTATTGCGACTTCAATTCCCATGTCTCCGCCAGCATCGATCATGCGCGCTGGCGGGCCGCCTTGCTGCGCGAGATCGACCATTATGCCGACCGCACGCCGGGACGCATTGTCACCTCGGTCTTCTTCGGTGGCGGCACGCCCTCGCTGATGGAGCCGGCGACGGCGGCGGCAGTGATCGAGCATATCGGCAAGCGCTGGCGCCTCGATAAGGGTGTGGAGATCACGCTGGAGGCCAACCCGACCTCGGTGGAGGCGGCATTGCTGGCCGGGTTCCGCAACGCCGGGGTGAACCGCGTCTCGCTGGGCGTGCAGGCGCTGAACGATGCCGACCTGAAGTTCCTGGGCCGCGAGCATTCGGCGCGCGAGGCGCTGGAAGCGGTCGATATCGCCGCCCGCCTGTTCGATCGTTTCAGTTTCGATCTGATCTATGCCCGGCCCGGCCAGACGGTGGCGGCCTGGGAGGCCGAGCTGCGCCAGGCGCTGTCCCATGCGGTCGGCCATATATCCGCCTATCAGCTGACCATCGAGGAGGGCACGCCCTTCCATCTGCGCCATGCGCGCGGTGAGTTCCGTATTCCCGACGAGGATACCGGTGCCGCCCTCTATGAGGCGACGCAAGATCTGCTGGAACAGGCCGGCCTGCCTTCCTACGAGATTTCCAACCATGCACGGCCGGGCGAGGAATCGCGGCACAACCTCGCCTATTGGCGCTATGTCGACTATGTCGGCATCGGCCCCGGCGCGCATGGCAGGCTGACCATAGACGGCGAAAAGCTGGCGACCCGCCAGCACCGCGCGCCGCAGATATGGCTGGAACGGGTGGAGCGCGACGGCAACGCGACACAGGCCGAGCTGCCGGTGTCGGTCGAGGAGCGGCTGACCGAGATGCTGATGATGGGGCTGCGCACGGTGGAAGGCGTGCCGGTGGAGCGCTTCATCCGCGAGACCGGCCAGCCGCTGGAATCGGCGCTGGATTCTACCCGCCTTGCCCGGCTGACTGAAGGTGGTTTCCTGATTACCGATGCCGCCGGCCTGCGCGCCACTGCCGAGGGCCGTCAGCGGCTTAACGCCCTGCTGCCGGCGCTGCTGGGCTGAAACTCTACCGTCCCCTTTTTACCGTCCGGGCGCAACGCGGCGGTAGCTGAGCGCCTCGGCGATCTGGATACGGCCCACCTGCTCCACCCCGGCAAGGTCAGCCAGCGTGCGGGCCACGCGCAGCACCCGGTGATAGCCGCGCGCCGACAGCTTCATGCGCTCCGCCGCCTCGGTCAGCAGCGCCTTGCCGGCGGCATCGGGTGTCGCGACCTCCTCCAGCAGCGTGCCATCGGCCTGCGCGTTCACCCTGATTTCCGTGCCGTCATAGCGCGCCCGCTGAACCGCCCGCGCCGCCGCGATGCGCGCCGCCACCTCCGCCGATCCCTCGCGCGGGCTGGGCAGCGCCAGATCGGCGGGGCTGACCGCCGGTACCTCGACATGCAGGTCGATGCGGTCGAACAGCGGGCCGGAAATCTTCGACTGGTAGTCCAGCGCACAGCGCGGCGCGCGCCCGCAGGTCAGCGACGGATCGTCGAGATGGCCGCAGCGGCAGGGATTCATCGCGGCCACCAGCTGCACCCGTGCCGGATAGGTCACATGCGCATTGGCGCGGGCGACGACGGCGCGGCCGGATTCGAGCGGTTGCCGCAGGGATTCGAGGGTGCCGCGCGCGAATTCGGGGAGTTCATCTAAAAATAACACGCCATTGTGGGCCAGACTGATCTCCCCCGGCTTCGCCCTTATGCCGCCGCCGACCAGGGCGGGCAGCGAGGCGGAATGATGCGGGTCGCGGAAGGGTCGCCGCCGTCGCATCCGCCCACCCTCCAGATGGCCGGCGATGGAATGGATCATGCTGACCTCCAGCGCCTCCGCCGGGTCGAGCGGCGGCAGCAGGCCCGGCAGGCGTTGCGCCAGCATCGACTTGCCGGAACCGGGCGGGCCGATCATCAAGAGGTTGTGGCCGCCGGCCGCCGCCACCTCCAGCGCGCGCTTCGCCGTCTCCTGCCCCTTGATGTCGCGCAGATCGGGATAGCGCTCCTCCTCCGCGGCCAGTCTGGCCTCGGGCGGAGTCAGCACCTGCGTTCCCTTGAAATGGTTGATGAGCGAGAGCAGCGTCGGCGCGGCCAGAATCTCGATGCGCCCGGCCCAGGCCGCCTCGCCGCCGCAGGCCGCCGGGCAGATCAGCCCGCGATCCTCCGCACTGGCGCCGATGGCGGCGGGCAGCACCCCGGCGACGGATGTTATGGAGCCGTCCAGCCCCAGCTCGCCCAGCACGGTGTAGCCGGCGATTTCCTCGCCCGGCAGCACGCCCATGGCGACCAGCAGCCCGACCGCGATGGGCAGGTCGAAATGGCTACCTTCCTTCAGCAGGTCGGCGGGGGCGAGGTTGACCGTGATGCGCTTGGGCGGCAGGGCCAGACCCATGGCGCCAAGGGCGGCGCGCACCCGCTCCCGGCTTTCGCCGACCGCCTTGTCCGGCAGTCCGACGATGGTGAAGGCGGGCAGGCCGGCCGCCATCTGCACCTGGACATCGACCGGCAGCACCTCGATGCCCTGGAACGCGACCGTGTTGACCCGCGCGACCATCCGCCCTCCCCGCTGCTACCTGCGATGGTATGGGGTGGACAGAGTTCGGGCCAGAAGAAAGTTTGCAGGTGTCAAATATACCCTCGCCCCGGAAGGGGAGAGGGATGTCGAGGCTTGGCGAGGAACGAGCCTAGCCGAGGCTGGGTGAGGGGAGATTGGCACTGTCCTTGGCCTTACCCCCTCACCCAGCTCCGCCTAGTTCGCTCCGCTCACAAGGCTACACAACCCTCTCCCCCAAGGGGGCGAGGGTCTTTAAATATGGCAGGAAACCAGCTTTTAAGCCGAAGCAACCCCGGTGCGGCCGGTCAGCTTGCCCTCGATGGCGTCCCAGATCTTCGCTTCCAGGCTGACGCTGTCATAGCGCCCGATCTCCTGCAGGCCGGTCGGCGAGGTGACGTTGATCTCGGTCAGGTAATCGCCGATCACGTCGATGCCGACGAACAGCAGCCCGCGCTCGCGCAGGGCCGGGCCGATGGCGGCGCAGATGTCGCGCTCGCGGCTGGTCAGCTCGCTCTTCACCGCCTGGCCGCCGGCATGCATGTTGGCGCGCGCCTCGCCCTCGGCGGGGATGCGGTTGATGGCGCCCGCCGGCTCGCCGTCGATCAGGATGATGCGCTTGTCGCCCTGGCGGATTTCCGGCAGGTAGCGCTGCACGATGACCGGCTCGCGGTAGAGCTGGGTGAAGGTTTCCAGCAGCGCAGAGAGATTCTCGTCATCCGGCTTCAGGTGAAACACGCCGGCCCCGCCATTGCCGAACAGCGGCTTCACGATGATGTCCTTGTGCTCCGCCCGGAAGGCCAGGATCTCCCGGCGGTCGGTGGTGATCAGCGTCGGCGGCATCAGCTCGGCGAAATGGGTGACGAACAGCTTTTCCGGCGCGTTGCGGACATGCACGGGGTCGTTCACCACCAGCGTCTGCGGATGCACATGCTCCAGAATGTGGGTGGTGGTGATGTAGCTCATATCGAAGGGCGGGTCCTGGCGCAGCAGCACCACATCGACGGTGGCGAGGTCGATGCTCTCCGCGTCGCCCAGCGTGGCGTGGTTGCCCTTCTCGCGCCGCACGGTCAGAGGCCGGGCGCGGGCGATGGCGCGGTTGCCCTTCAGCGACAGGTCCTGCGGCGTGTAGTGGAACAGCGCGTGGCCCCGGCGCTGGGCTTCCAGCGCCAGCACAAAGGTGCTGTCGGCGTCGATGTTGATCGGCTCGATCGGGTCCATCTGGATGGCGACGGCAAGGCTCATGGCCGGCATAACTCCCAAAGAGGAATGGTTTTGCCGGCACTATAGCGGTGCTTGTCCGGCCGCCCAAACGCTAGTTGAGACGCCCCCGCCAGGCCTGTAGCAGGGCCGCCGCCTCATGCCGCTCCTCACTGGATGGGGCCAGTTCGACGAAGCGCTCCAGCGCCTCGATGGCTGCCCCCATCCGTTCCAGCCGGGCGTTGACCAGTGCCGCCTCGCGCCACAGCGGCACATGGTCGGGCGCGAATAGCAGCATGCGGTCGATGACCGACAGCGCGCGCTCGAACGCGCCCTGCCGGACCGACCGCAGCAGGATATTGTTTTGCAGGCGTAACAGAATGTCGCGGTCGGTCACCGGTTCATAATAATCCGGCAGCAGGCCGGCATCCTGTCCGGCGATGGCGGTCAGCAGCTGGCGCAGATCGACCGCCTCCAGCATCCGCCCGCCATTGAACGGGTCAAGAATGGCGCGCCCGCCAGCGGCCTGCAGGCGGACCAGGAAATGGCCGGGAAAGTTCAGCCCCTCGGCCTGCCAGCCCTGGCTGCGCGCGGCATGGATATAGAGGATGCCGAGTGCCACCGGCAGGCCGCGCCGGCGCTCGATCACGCGCATCAGGTTGGCGTTCTGCATGTCGTCATAGGTGAGATCGTCGCCGCGATAGCCGAAGCGCTCGGCCATCACCGCGCTAAGCGTCCCGGCGCAGCCGGCGATATCGCTGTTCCGGCTGGCGGCGGTCCCGTGGAGCGCGTCCGCCAGTTCGCCCAGATGCTGGCGGTACCAGCCAAAGCCGACGCCGGGTCGGTCGAAGCTGGCCAGCGCCAGGGCGGCACCGGCAAGGTCCAGAGGCGCTGTGCCAGCCCCGGCGAGGCCGGCAAGGAGGGCGTGCGCTTCCGTGCCGTCCGCCATCGTCTATTGCAGCGGCACGCGCTGGATCGGCGCCGATTGCGTGGAAGGCGCCGGCTCGATGCGCGGCGCGGGCTCGGACTGCGCAGGGGCCGTGGCCGGCACGGGGCCGCTTTCCGGTGCGCTGGACGGCGTGCGTATCTGCGGATCACCCTTCAGCAGCACATGGTTCACGACCTTGTTGACGCCGCTGATGTTGCGGGCGTGGTTGATCACACGCTCCAGCTCCTCGCGGCTGACCGCCACGCCCATCAGATAGACGATGCTGTGGATGGTCTCGACGCTGTAGTTGATGGCGTTGATCTGGCTGTCGAACAGCAGCTTGCTACGCAGCTGCGTGCTGATCCACACATCGGTGGCATAGCTGCCGCCGCGCGAGCCTTCCTCGCCATCGACGCGGATTTCGTTGATCACCTCGCGCACGCCCTGGACCTGCCAGACCAGCCGCACGGCCTCCACCCGATCCTCCGCCTTCGGCACAATGCCGGTTAGCAGCACGCGGCCGTTGGAGACCGACAGGCCGACACGGCGCATCATCTCGATGTCCTTCTCGAACCACAGCCGGTTGATCTGCGCGCGGATGCCGGTGTCGTTGGCAGCGGTGTTCAGCCCGCCCTCCTGCTGCGCGGCAACGCCAGCGGTCGCCCCTGCGCCCACCGCGACGCCAAGCGGCGTGCAGGCGGAGAGGACCGGGACAGAAAGGGCGAAAAGCAGGGAAAGCAGCAGGAAACGAGAGCGGATCATGGAGTCTGTGGTTCCCGAATCGGCGCGTGGGACGGTGATGGGCGGCACTGTGCTTCTGAAATGTCGCAGAAAAAGGGCTGTCTTGCAGCCGGTAAGATTGTGGCAGCTATCCGTCCTCCCGCCAGGCATCCCGGATGTGGCGGGGCAGCAGTCCGCCATCCAGCAGCATGGCGTCGAAACGCAGCGCCAGCCGCTCCCCGTCCGCCTGGCGCTGGGCGAACCAGCCGAGCGCGCGCAGGATGCGCCGGCGCTGGTCCCGGCCGATGGCGTCGGCGGCGTCCTCCAGCGTTCCGCGCCGCTTCACCTCGACGGCGACCAGCGTATTGCCGCGCCGGGCGACGATGTCGATCTCGCCGACCGGGGTCCGCAGGTCGCGCGCCAGGATGCGGTAGCCCTTCAGCCGCAGCAGCCAGAGGCAGAGCGTCTCCGCCGCGATACCCCTGCGCCGTGCCTGCTGGCGATCCTGCCGGCTGCGGGGCTTCATCCTTTCTCCCCGGCGCTTTCCCCGTCTCTCTCCTGGGCGAGTTCGAGGGCGCGGGCATAGACCTGTTTGCGCGGCAGGCCGGTCTCCCCGGTCACCAGGGCGGCGGCATCGCGCGTGCTGTTGCCGGCAAGGGCGCGGCGCAGGGCCGCATCCAGCGTATCGGCGCTGGCTTCCTGTTCCGCCGGCGCGCCGACCACAATGACGATCTCGCCCTTGGGCGGGCCGGCCTCGGCGTAATGCGCGGCCAGCGCGGAGAGCGGATCGCGCCGCACCTCCTCGAACAGCTTGGTCAGTTCGCGGGCGACAGCACCGGGGCGGTCGCCCAGCACGGCCGCCATGTCGGCGAGGCTGGCGGCGAGGCGCGGCCCGGATTCGTAGAACACCAGCGTTGCCGGCACACCGACCAGTTCGCCCAGCGCGGTGCGCCGGGCGCCGGATTTCGGCGGCAGGAATCCAGCGAACAGGAAACGGTCGGTCGGCAGCCCGGCCAGCACCAGCGCCGCCAGCAGCGCCGAGGGGCCGGGGGCAGCGGTGACAGCCAGCCCGGCTTCCGCCGCGTCGCGCACCAGCTTGTAGCCGGGGTCGGAGATCAGCGGCGTGCCGGCATCGCTGACCAGCGCCACCGCCTTGCCCTGCCGCACCGCGTCCAGCAGGGTCGGGCGAACCTTATCGGCATTGTGGTCGTTATAGGCGATAAGCGGACGCTTCAGGCCGAAGGCGGACAGCAGCTTGCCGGTGACCCTGGTATCCTCGCAGGCCACCAGATCGGCGGAGGCGAGAATGTCGCGGGCACGCATGGTAAGATCGCCCAGGTTTCCGATCGGCGTGGCGACGATGTAGAGTGCCGGCGTCAGCGACGCGGCCGATGTGATTTTACGGTCGGTCTGGGAGCGCGACATGGGTTTACCGATGGCAGCTTGGAGAAACAGGTGTTTGGCCTTTCTACGCTAAAGCGTCGCGGCGTGCCGCAAAAGCATGTCACCAGCCGGGCGATTCTTCTCATCTGCGCGCTGGCCCTGCCGCTGCTGGCCGGCTGTGGCGGGTCGCGGGGCGGAGGCGGCAGCACTGAAAGCGGGCCGGTCGTTGCCACGCCCGCCCCCTCTGCGCCGGCGGTACCGCAGACCGCCACCCAGGGGCCATTGTCCACCGTTCCGGCCGCGCCGTCGCTGATCCCGCCGCCGGTCCGCGCGCCCGGCGACAAGATCAAGGTCGCCATCCTTCTGCCGCTGAGCGGCCCGGAGGCGCGCATCGGCCAGTCGCTGCTGAATGCGGCGCAGCTGGCCCTGTTCGATGTGGCCGATGCCGATTTCCAGCTGCGCCCCTATGATACGGGCGGCGATCCGATGGAGGCCGGCACGGTGGCGCAGCAGGCGCTGGCCGATGGCGCGGAAGTCATTCTGGGGCCGCTGTTTGCCGCGGCGACAACGGCGGTCGCCCCGCATGCGCATCAGGCGGGCGTGCCGGTCCTCAGCTTCTCGAATGACGAGGCGGTCGCTGACCGGGGCATCTTCGTGCTGGGCTTCCTGCCGCGCGACCAGGTGGCGCGGGTGGTGCGCTACGCCACAGCGCAGGGCATCACGCGCTTTGCCGCGCTGGCCCCTGACACGCCCTATGGCCGGACGGTCACGCGCGCGCTGCAGGACACGACGCAGGGCGCCGGCGCGGCGACTGTGCGCGCCACCCTGTACAATCCCGGCACCGGCGATTTCACCGCGATTGCCCGGCAGTTCGCCGATTACGACCAGCGCAAGCGCGCGCTGGCGGGAGAGAAGGCCAGGCTCGCCGGGCGCGACGACGAGGCCTCGAAGCGCGCACTGGCGCGGCTGGAGCGGATGGAAACGGTGGAAGAACTGCCCTATCAGGCGGTGCTGCTGCCGGATGCCGGCCAGCGGCTGCGCAGCCTGGCGCCGATGCTGGCCTATTTCGATGTCGATCACCGCAAGGTGCGGATGCTGGGCACCACCCTGTGGGAAGACCCGTCGATTGCCGGCGAGCCGACGCTGGCCGGCGGCTGGTATGCGGCCCCGGCCTCCGATGTGCGGACCAGCTTCGAGGAGCGCTATCAGCAGGCCTTCGGCAGCCGCCCGCCGCTGGTGGCCGGGCTGGCCTATGACGCCACCGCGCTGATGGCGCTGCTGTCGCGCGACCGCGACCAGCCGGATTTCAGCCTGGAAACGCTGACCTCGCCGGAAGGCTTCGCCGGGGTGAACGGCATCTTCCGGCTGAAGCCGGACGGGCTGAACGAGCGCGGCCTCGCGGTCTATGAGATCAATAATGGCCAGCGCCGCGTCATCGATCCGGCACCGCAGAGCTTCCAGCCGCTCATCAACTAGAGGTCAGACGACGTTCAGTTCCAGGATCGGTTCGTCGCGGGCGAAGCGCTCATAGCCGAACCGGGTCAGGTCGATGCTGCGGTAGCCGCCCTGCAGGATCAGCTCGGCGACGGCGCGGCCGACCGCCGGGCTTTGCTGCAGCCCATGGCCGGAGAAGCCGTTGGCGAAAACCAGGTTTGCGATCTCCGGATGGCGCCCGACGATGCCGTTCTGATCGACGATGTTGTAGTCGTAATGCCCGGCCCAGGCGCCGGTCAGCTTGATCGCCTCGAAGGCGGGTACCCGTTCGGCAAGCGACGGCCAGACCGTCTCCTCGAACAGATCGTATTCGACTTCCAGATCGTCGGAATCGGGGTCGCGGTCCTCGGGCGGAGAGACGCCGCCGATGAAGCCCTTGCCCTCCGGCCGGAAATAGACCCCGGACGGGTCGATGGTCAGCGGCGCCAGCGGCTCGATCGGCGTACGGCAGTCGAACACATAGACGAAGCGCTTCTTGGGCACGACAGGCAGGGCGATGCCGGCCAGCGCCGCCACCCGGCCGGCCTGGGCGCCGGCGGCATTCACCATCGTTCCGCAGGCGAGACGACCGCCCTCGCGCAGGGTGACGGCGGTAATCCGCCCGGCGTCGCGCTCAATGCCGGTCACCTCGTCCTTCAGATAGACCGCCCCCAGCGAGCGCGCCTTTCGCTTGAAGGCCTGCAGCAGGGTGAAGGGATCGAACCAGCCCTCGTCGCGCACTCCAAGGCAGCCGAGTGCGATGCCCTCCAGGCTGAGCCAGGGGAAGCGCCGCGCCAGCTCCGCCGGTTCCAGCAGCACCGTGCCTTCAACACCCTCGGCGCGCTGGGTGGCGTGGTTTCGCTCCAGGATCGGGCGGCCGGTCTCGCTCGCCAGGAACAGGTAGCCGCCCTCGACGAAATGGATATCGGGCCGGTCGCCCTCGACCTCCAGCAGCTCCGGCACCTGTTTCAGGAAAGTCGCGCCGAACCGGCCGATGGCGATATTCTCCGGCGTAGAGAATTGCTGGCGGATGCCGCCGGCCGACAGCGGCGTGGAAGCGCGCGCATAGGTCGGGTCGCGCTCGATCACCGTGACCCGCCCTGAAAACACCGGGTCGCTTGTCAGGAAATAGGCGATGGCGCTGCCGATGACGCCGCCGCCGACGATGACGATATCGCTGCTGTTGTGGGGATAGTCGCTCACGATGCGGCGCTTTCCTGAAGGATGGGCCTGAGGGTTTGGCCGGGGGTCATCCCGGATAGGCGTGGTGCGGGGGCCTTAAATCGCTTAGCTTTAGCGCTATCTTATAGCGAGGGAACGGGCTTCCCGAAACGGCTGAAAGCAACAGGATGCTGTCTTCCATTCTCAGCAAGGCGCCGCTTGGCAAGGCCGCGCCGGACAAGAACCAGGGCAAGGCGGCCACCGGCCGGTCCGGCGGCGGCATTGCCGACCGCGGCCAGATCATCGACCCGGCGAAGCTGCGCCGCGACCTGGCCGCGCTGGCGGCCCGCGACGATCTGAAGCCGCAGGAGCTGCGCAACGGCGTGCTGTCGCGCCTGCGTGACGCGCTGGCGAGCGGCCGGGATGAGGTCGAGCGCCGCTTCCTTGGCCATAAGCCGGGCGAGCGCATTGGTGAGAAGACGGTCCGCAGCCTTGCCTATCTGACGGATGAGCTGGTGCGGGTGCTGGCCGACTTTGCCGCCGGCACGGCCTATCCCTCGGCCAATCCGACAGTCGGCGAGCAGCTGGCCGTGGTCGCGGTCGGCGGCTATGGGCGCGGCGAGCTGGCGCCGCAGTCTGATGTCGATCTGCTGTTCCTGCTGCCCTACAAGCAGACCCCGCGCGGTGAGCAGATCGTCGAATACATGCTCTACATGCTGTGGGACATGGGGCTGAAGGTCGGCCATGCCACCCGGTCGGTGGATGAATGCCTGCGCCAGGCCCGCGAGGATGTGACGATCCGCACCGCGCTGCTGGAATCCCGCATGATCTGGGGCAACGAGGCGCTGCATGAGGATTTGCAGCAGCGTTTCTGGGACGAGCTTGCCGACAGCACGGTGCTGGAATTCGTCGAGGCGAAGCTGGCCGAACGCACGACCCGTCACGAGAAGGTCGGCGGCTCGCGCTATGTGCTGGAGCCGAACATCAAGGAAGGCAAGGGCGGGCTGCGCGACCTGCACACGCTCTACTGGATCGGCAAGTACGTCTATCGCACGGAAACGGTGGATGGGCTGGTGGAAGCCGGGGTGCTGACCGCCGCCGAGCGCCGGAAGTTCGCCAAGGCGCAGGACTTCCTGTGGACGCTGCGCTGCCACCTGCACTATCTGACCGGGCGGCCCGAGGAACGGCTGACCTTCGATGTGCAGACCGAAATGGCGCGCCGCCTGGGCTATACCGACCATGCCGGCACCATCGCCGTCGAGCGCTTCATGAAGCACTATTTCGTGGTGGCCAAGGATGTCGGCAACCTGACGCGCATCGTCTGCGCCGCCATCGAAGCGAAGATCCAGCGCCGTCCCAGGCTGCGCCTGCCGTCCCTGCCGTTCCGCAAGCGCACCTATGACGGGTTCGTGCTGGATGGCGAGCGCCTCTCGGTACCGCGCGCCGACCTGTTCGAGACCGATCCGGTGAATTTCATCCGGCTGTTCCACACCGCGCAGCAGCACGATCTGGACGTTCACCCGGATGCGCTGCTGCTGATCACGCAGAATCTGAAGCGGGTCGATGCGGCGCTGCGCAACGATTCCGAGGCGAACCGACTGTTCCTTGACATCCTGACCTCACCCAAGGGCCCGGAGCGCATCCTGCGGCTGATGAACGAGGCCGGCGTGCTGGGCCGGTTCATCCCGGATTTCGGCCGGGTCGTGGCGCAGATGCAGTTCGACATGTATCACGTCTATACCACCGACGAGCACACGATCCGGGCCATGGGCATCCTGCACCAGATCGAATCCGGCCAGCTGGCCCAGGTCGCGCCGGTGGCCAGCGAGATCGTCCACAAGGTGCTGTCGCGCCGGGCGCTCTATCTCGGCATGTTCCTGCACGACATCGCCAAGGGACGCGGCGGCAACCATTCGCTGCTGGGCGAGAAGGTGGCGCATCGCCTCGGTCCGCGCCTCGGCCTCAACGACGAGGAGACCGAGACCGTCGCCTGGCTGGTGCGCAATCACCTCTGGTTCACCGCCTTTGCCTTCAAGCGCGACATCGGCGACCCGAAGACGATCCAGGATTTCTGCGGGATCATCAAATCGCCGGAACGGCTGCGCCTGCTGCTGGTGCTGACCGTGGCCGATGTGCGCGCGACCAATCCGGCGATCTGGAACAACTGGAAGGCCGGCCTGCTGCGCAACCTCTACTACCGGGCCGACGAGGTGCTGTCCGGTGAGGTGTCCGAGGATGCGCTGGCCAGCGGCCAGCAGAATATCGGCCGTGCCGAGCAGGCCAAGGCGGCCTTGCGCGCTGCGTTGCCGGACTGGCCGGAGGCGCAGGTGAAGGCGCATCTCGCCAAGGGCCAGATATCCTACTGGCTTAGCCACGATACCGAGACGCTGGTGCGCCACGCCCTGCTGATGCGCGAGGCAGCCACCGTCGAGCAGCCGCTGCTGATCGACACGCGCATCGATACCCATCGCGGGGTCACCGAAGTCACCATCTGCACGCCCGACCATCCGGGCCTGTTCAGCCGGCTGGCCGGCGCCATGGCGGTGGCCGGCGCCAGCATCGTCGATGCCCGCATCTTCACCATGACCGACGGCATGGCGCTGGATACCTTCTGGGTACAGGATGCGACCGACGGTCCGTTCGACCAGCCGACCAAGCTGGCGCGGCTGTCGGCCGCGATCCACAAGGCGATGTCGGGTGAGTTGAAGACGCGCCAGGCACTGCGCGAGAAGGCGGCGGGCGCGCTGCCCAGCCGGACCCGTGTGTTCAAGGTGCCGCCGCGCGTGCTGATCGACAACAAGGCCAGCGCGACGCACACGGTGATCGAGCTGAACGGCCGCGACCGGCCGGGCCTGCTGTCCGATATCGCGCGGGCCCTGAACCAGCTCTCCCTGCAGGTCTCCTCGGCGAAGATCTCGACCTATGGCGAGACCGCCATCGACGTGTTCTATGTGAAGGATGTGTTCGGGCTGAAGGTCGAGCATGCCAGCAAGCTGGCGGCGATCCGCGAGAAGCTGCTGACCGCCCTGGCCGAGCCGGGCACCGGCTCAGCCTCCGCACAGGCCGGCGAGAAGCGCCGCAAATCCGCCACGGTCCAGGCGGCGGAATAGCGCCGCCCGAGAAATCGGGATCGCCAGACTCCTCCAAATCGGCTAGAGCCTTTCGCCATGTCGATGCTGCGCCACATCGCCACGGTCGGCGGCTACACGCTGGCAAGCCGGTTGACCGGCTTCGCCCGCGATATCCTTATCGCCGCGCTGGTGGGCGCGGGGCCGGTGGCGGACGCCTTCTTCGTCGCCTTCAAGTTTCCCAACTTCTTCCGCCGGCTGTCCGGTGAGGGCGCCTTCACCATCGCCTTCGTGCCGATGGTCTCCGGCCTGCTGACCACACAGGGGCGCGAGGCGGCGCTGGATTTCGCACAGCGCACGCTGGCGGTGATGGCCGTCATCATGCTGGGCTTCCTCGCCGTGATGGAGGTCATCATGCCCTGGGCGATGCATGTCATCGCCCCCGGCTTCGCCGCCGACCCGGCCAAGTTCGACCTGGCGGTGGAGCTGTCGCGCATCACCTTCCCCTATCTGCCGCTGATTTCCTTCGTGGCGCTGATCGGCGGGCTGCTGAATGCGACCGACCGGTTCGCGGCGATGGCGGCGGCCCCCATCCTGCTGAACATCTGCCTGATCCTGTCGCTGTTCGCGCTGGTGCCCTATGCCGAGACGCCGGGCCACGCGCTGGCCTGGGGCGTGCTGATCGCCGGTTTCGCGCAATTCTTCTTCCTGCTGGCGGCGGCGCGACGCAACGGGCTGCCGATGCGCCTCGTGCGGCCACGCCTCACGCCCGACCTCCGCAAGCTGTTCCGCCTGATGCTGCCGGCTGCCGTGGGGGCGGGCGTCATGCAGATCAATCTGCTGGTCGATGTGCTGCTGGCCTCGCTGCTGCCGACGGGCGCAATCTCCTACCTCTATTACGCCGACCGGGTGAACCAGCTGCCGCTGGGCGTGGTCGGCATCGCCATCGGCACGGCGCTGCTGCCGCTGCTGTCGCGCCAGGTGAAGGCCGGCGAGGATGCGGCGGCGCTGGTCAGCCAGAACCGCGCGCTGGAGGTGGCATTACTGCTCACATTGCCGGCGACGGCGGGGCTGGTGGTGCTGGCCGGTCCGATTGTCGAGGTGCTGTTCCAGCGCGGCGCCTTCACGGCGGCGGATGCGCAGGCCACCGGGCTGGCGCTGGCGGCCTATGCGCTGGGACTGCCGGCCTATGTCGCGGTGAAGGTGCTGGCGCCGGGCTTCTATGCCCGCGAGGATACGGCCACGCCGGTGAAGGTCGCGGTCGCCGCGATGCTGGCCAATATCCTTGTCGGTGTGGTGCTGATGCAATTCATCGCCCATGTCGGGCTGGCGCTGGCGACCGCCTTCTCATCCTGGCTGAACGTTGCCCTGCTGGGGACGATCCTGGCGCGGCGTGGTGGCTTCGCGCCAGATGCAAGGCTGCGCGGCCGGGCCTGGCGCATCCTGCTTGCCAGCCTTCTGATGGCGGGGCTGCTGGTCGCCGGGCTGGAGGTCTGGGCAATGAGCCGGGGCGTCGAGCCTGTGCTGCGCGCGGCCCTGCTGGCCGGCCTCGTTGCGTCAGGCGCCCTGCTCTATGGCATCGCCTGCCAGATCACCGGCGCGGCCCGCTGGGGCGAGCTGAAGGGCATGCTGCGCCGAAAGTCCTGAAAGCATGCCGCACTTGACCCTGGCCGTGCGATGCGGGAATAGTCCCCGGCTCTTATCCACAGCTTTCCCCATCAGGGTTCTCGCGCATGTCCAATAATCTGATCTTTTCCGGCATCCAGCCGACCGGAAACCTGCATCTCGGCAATTATCTGGGCGCGATCCGCAACTGGGTGAAGCTGCAGCACGATTTCGACTGCATCTTCTGCGTTGTCGATCTGCACGCCATCACCATCCCGCAGGACCCGGCGGTGCTGCGCTCCAGCATCCGCGAGGTGGCGGCCGGCATGATTGCTGCCGGCGTCGATCCGAAGAAGAACATCCTGTTCAACCAGAGCCGCGTGCCGGCCCATGCCGAGCTTGCCTGGGTGCTGAACTGCATCGCCCGCATCGGCTGGCTGAACCGGATGACCCAGTTCAAGGACAAGGCCGGCAAGAATCGCGACAACGCCACGGTCGGGCTGTATGTCTATCCGAACCTGATGGCCGCCGACATCCTGGCCTACAAGGCGACGCATGTGCCGGTCGGCGATGACCAGAAGCAGCATCTGGAGCTGGCGCGTGATATCGCGCAGGCCTTCAACAGCCAGTTCGGCGTCGATTTCTTCCCGCTGCCCGAGCCGCAGATCTTCAAGACCGCCGCGCGCGTGATGAGCCTGCGTGACGGCACCAAGAAGATGAGCAAGTCGGATGCCTCCGACCAGAGCCGCATCAATCTGACCGACGGGCCGGACGAGATCGCGCAGAAGCTGAAGCGCGCCAAGACCGACCCGCTGCCGCTGCCGGAAACGGAGGCGGAGCTGGAAGACCGGCCGGAAGCCGCCAACCTGATCGGCATCTATGCCGCGCTGTCCGACCGCTCCGCCGCCGAGGTGGTTGCGGAGTTTGCCGGCAAGGGCTTCGCCGAGTTCAAGCCGCGCCTCGCCGAGCTTGCGGTGTCGGTGCTGGGGCCCATCGGGCTGGAGATGCAGCGCCTGACCAAGGACCCCGGCTATGTTGATCAGGTCCTGCGCGAGGGCGGGGAGAAGGCCAATGCCATCGCCGCGCCGATCGTCGATCAGGTGCACGATATTGTCGGTTTCCTGCGGTAAGATTCCCTGATTTTGCCGCTTTCGCGCCGCAATCCGCCGTTACCTGATTACCTGCCATGAGGTGCGTGCGCTTGATCGGCGGGGGAAATCAGACCATATAGGTCCTGAATTGACCCTGCCAGCAAAGCAAAACGCATCTCGCGTGGAGTGATAGCCATGTTCATCCAGACCGAATCGACGCCGAACCCGGCAACCCTGAAGTTCCTGCCCGGGCGCAGCGTGATGGAAGAAGGCACGGCGGATTTCGCCGATGCCGAAGCGGCCAAGCGCTCGCCCCTCGCCAAGCGGCTGTTCGCCGTCGATGGCGTGACCGGCGTATTCTTCGGGGCTGACTTCGTCAGCGTCGCCAAGCGCGACGACAAGGAATGGTACGTGCTGAAGCCGGCCGTTCTGGGGGCGATCATGGAGCATTTCACGGCGGGCGATCCGCTGCTGCTGGCCGATGACTCGGCCGATGCGGCCCCGGCCGGCGAGGATAGCGAGATCGTGCAGACCATCAAGGAACTGCTCGATACGCGCGTCCGCCCGGCGGTTGCCCAGGATGGCGGCGACATCGTCTTCAAGGGTTTCGAAGATGGCGTCGTCTATCTCCACATGCAGGGTGCCTGCGCCGGCTGTCCCAGCTCGACCGCGACCCTGAAGATGGGCATCGAGAATCTGCTGAAGCACTATATCCCTGAGGTGGCGGAGGTGCGTGCCGCGATGTAGCGGCCGCCCCGCCCCGGTTTCCCCGACCGTTCCCGCGTTCGATGGCCGTGCCGAAAGGCGCGGGCGGAAGGGGTTTGTTTTAACAAGACGGAGCGACACGAGGATGCGGAAGCCCGATTTCGCGACTTCTTCCCTCGGCCTGCTGGCCGCCGCCGTGGTTATGCTGCAGGCGACGGCGATCCTCGCCGGACCGACCCTGCCCTATTATCCCGTATCGGGAGACCGGCAGGCCGGCCCGGCGGCGACCGCCACCGCCCTTCAGACCCCGCGCGCGGATGCGATTACAGCCGCTGTCCGGGTCCGGCAGGCCGCCGCCCTGCCGCGGGAGCGGCTGTTCACCGGCACCGGCACCGCGCCGCTGCCGGGGACCGTGACCAGCGTCCGCCGCAGCCATGAAGCGCGCCAGCTGTTCGAGCTGGCCGGCTACGATCTGGCAGCCGTGCGCGCCGGCGAAAGCGCCGTGCCGCGGCTCTTCCTGGCGCAGGTGCCGGTTGATCTGCGCAAGCTGCGCGAGGTTGAGGAACGCAAGACGCTGTTCATCAAGACGGTCCTGCCGCTGATCCTGCGGGTGAATGAGGAAATCTCCGAGGATCGCAGCCGCCTGCTGGCGCTGGATGCGCGGCTGAAGGCGGGTGCCGTGCCAGGCCCGATGGAGCGGCGCTGGCTGGACAGCCTCGCCGCCGCCTATGGCGTCGAGGCGGAGGATGGCGCCCTGCCCGACCTGGCGGCGCTGCTGCTGCGCGTGGACGAGATTCCGGTGGCGCTGGCGCTGGCGCAATCCATTGAGGAGAGCGGCTGGGGCACTTCCCGCTTCGCGCGGGAGGGCAATGCGCTGTACGGCCAGTATGCTTGGAGCGACTCGGCGGGGCTGAAGCCGGCTAATGCCGGGGCGGATGCCGCCCATGTGGTGCGCAGCTTCGACCGCGTCATCGACGCGGCGGCGGCCTACAGCCTGAATCTCAACACCCATCCGGCCTATCGCGATTTCCGCGCGGCGCGGGCCAGGATGCGGGCAGCCGGCACGCCGCTGGATGCCGAGGCGCTGGCTGGCCACCTGCTGCGCTATTCCGAGCGCGGTGCCGATTATGTGCGCACGCTGCGCATCATCATCCGCGCCAACCGTCTGGAGGAGCTGCAGCAGGCCAGCCTCGCCAGCGGCATGGTCGTGGCGATGGCGGAAGAGACTCCGGCGCGACGCGGCGAAAGCTGACGCTCTGAGCTTCAGTTCTCTGGCCTCAGTTCTCCGGCACGTAGAACTGCAGGCCGAACCAGCGCCAGCGGGCCTCCGGGCCCAGCATGGTGCAGTTGATGCGCGACCGGCCCGCCGGCAGGGGTTCCGCCAGCCGGATCTCGATCCGGCCCGCCGGCAGCCTTTCCATATGGGTGCGGCCCTGACGGGAGGCGAAGCAGTCGAGCTGCGCCGTGTCGCCGATTCCCGGCAGGACGGTGAAACCGATAGCCGGCGGATTCCGGCCGGTCAACACCGGGTCGTTCGGCGTCAGGTCACTCACCGGCAGCGGCAGCGCATTGGCGACCAGGCGGAAGCGGTCCAGCCCGCCATAATTCTCGTTCAGCGGGAAGCGCGGCAGCTGGTAGCGGTCCATCTGGCTGTGCGCCACGCCGGAATGCTGACCAAAGGCCGCCTGGAAACCTTCCGCCGCCACGATATCGCGGATCGCGGTCGAATATTCCCCGTAAGGATAGGCCAGGAAGGCCGGCTTCTTGCCGGTCTCCTCCTCAATGCGCGCATTGGCCGCGCGGATATCGTCCCGCGCCTTGTCGAGCGGCAGGGTCGGCAGGTGCGGATGGCTGGCGGTCTGGTTGCCGATCTCGACGCCGCCGCGCGCCAGTTCGCGGATTTCATCCCAGCTCATATAGTCGCCGCCGCGCTGGATCACGTCGGTCGAGACGAACAGGGTGAAGGGAAGGCCGGCGGCGCGCAGCCGCGGCCAGGCCTCCAGATAGACCGAGCGGTAGGCGTCGTCGATGGTGATGGCGACGGCGCGGTCGGGCAGTGGTTTGCGGTCGCGCAGGGCAGCGACGATGCGCGACAGGGGCAGCACCTGGTAGCCGCCGCTCTTAAGCTCCGCCAGATGCGCCTCGAACTGGTCGATGCGGATGCTGGTCGACGGCAGATCCTCCTCGCCGAACCGGTGGTACATCAGTACGACCGCCGAGGCGCCCTCGATGCCGGCCTGACGGTCCTGGGCTGTGGCGAAGGGTGTGGTTGCGGCGAACAGCGCCAGGACGGCACCGCACAGAGAAGTCCTGGCAAGGAAAGCTGGGATCATCCGCGCCATGTCAAGCTGCAGTCCTCATCGGATACTGGGTCGAAGTCCGGGTCATAAAGACCAAGTTTTTCATCTGCTTCCAAGATTAATCATACCATGAAGAACGTTCTGGCGCTTGCGAATCAGCGCACTGGTCAGGGCTGCTTCATCAGGCCGGGCCGCAGGACGCTGTCGCTCAGGATCGGCAGGCGGCGCGGCTGGAACAGCTGATAATGCCACCATTCCTTCTCGTAGAAATCCCAGCCGGCGGCCGACATAATGCCCAGCAGCAGATGGCGGTTGCGCTGCGCCTCAATGGAAACGCCAAGGCTGCCATGCCAGGACAGCGGCGTCGCCGCATCGAAGCCCGTCCCCATATCGAGTTCGGCACCGCTGCCATCGATCAGCGTGAGGTCGATGGCGGCCCCGCGGCAATGCGGCCTTGCGCCGGAGCGCGGGTCGGAGACGAAATCCGGGTCGGGCAGGGCATGCCACAGCGCCCATTGCGCCTCCAGCGGCCGGAAGGCGTCGAGAATCTTGAGGCGGTAGCCGAGGGGCGCTGCCAGCGCCACGGCGCGGCGCAGCTTCGCCTCCGCCTCGGTATGCAGGTAACAGCCGGCACGGCCATAGATCGGCCGGCCCGTGATATTGTCGGCTGTGGCATAGGCCAGCGCCAGCACCACGCCATGCCCAGCCTCGGTGATTTCGACCAGCATCCTGCCTTCCTGTCGCGGTTTGCCTCTTGTGCCGAGGCCGTGTATCTCCATCTGAAAAGGCGTTCTAGCATGCTCCGGCGTGGCGCGGGAGAGTGGCCGGGCGGACGGATCGAAGGGATACCGGTGAATATTCTGGCTCTTGATAGCGCGCTTTCCGCCTGTTCGGTCGCGGTGCTGGCCGATGGCGCTGTCCGCGCGGTGCAGCGTCAGGCGATGGCGCGCGGCCAGGCGGAGGCGCTGCTGCCCATGGCGCGCGCGGCGCTGGAGGAGGCCGGCCTTGCGTTTGCCGATCTCGACCGGCTGGCCGTGACTGTTGGCCCCGGTTCCTTTACCGGCCTGCGTATCGGGCTGGCGGCGGCGCGCGGCCTCGCGCTGGCAACCGGTCTTCCCCTTACTGGAATCACCACGCTGGAGGCGCTGGCCGCCGGCACCGATCCGGCAGCGCGCCGGGGGCGGACCGTCGTGGCGCTGATCGATTCGCGGCGCGGCGATGTCTTCATGCAGGCCTTCGAAGCGGATGCGGTGCCCCTGTCGGAACCGGCTTCGGCCGATCCGGCGGTGCTGGATGCCGTGCTGCCGGCCGGACCGTTGCTGCTGGCGGGCGATGCCGCGCCGGCCGCGCTGGACCTCCTTCTGAAGGCGGGCCGCGATGCCGAGCTGGCGGCAGACAGCGAATCGCCCGACCCGGTGATGGTCGCGCGGCTGGCGGCGGCACGTCCCCGGCCCGATGGTCCGGTCACCGCACTTTATCTGCGGGCGCCGGATGTCAGCCTGCCGCGCGCGCCCGTTCTGCGCGTCTCCTGATTTACGCAGCGAAGGGCGGATCGACGGATGGGCGGGCCGATGGCTGAAGAGGCGAGGGATATACGGGCCAGCGCGGTTTTCGCCGGGCCGTTCGATATCGACCTGCTGGCCCGGCTGCAGGCGCTGTGCTTCGACCAGCCCTGGGGCCGGGATTTTGTCGCCCGCATGTTCGCCGTGCCGGGCGGCTTTTCGGTTCTGCTGAAGGTGAATGCGCGCACTGGCCGCATCCCGGTCGGCTTCGCCATGTGCCAGCTGGTGGCCGGGGAGGCCGAACTGCTGACTCTGGGCGTCGTACCGGATTATTGCCGGCGCGGCCTCGGCCGCTATCTGTTGCGCTCCTGCATGGACAAGGCGGCGGCGCGCGGCGCCACCATTATGTACCTGGAGGTTTCGGAAAAGAATCACGCCGCACAAAGATTATATGAGACCGCCGGCTTTTCCGTCATTGGCCGCCGCCCGAAATATTACAAGGAAATAGATGGAAGCCAAACCGACGCGCTGAACATGCACTGCTCGCTTGTCGGTTAGCGTCTCGTTATGGGCGACTCCATATTTTTGCCATGAATATTGTAGAAAATTTCATCGTGTCGAAGACGTAAGTATTGAATTCCAACAGGACACACTCTAATTTTAGGGCGGTCTTTAATTCGGAGTTGTTTTTATGTCGATTCAAATGACGGACGTTGTCGAAAGGGACGAAATGCTTCGCCTTACGGTCGAAATCGTCTCTGCCTACGTCTCGAATAACACTATTGCGATGCATGACGTGCCGCAGCTGATCGAGCAGGTGCACGGCAAGCTCGGCAATCTGGGCGAAGCTGCCCCGGCGCCGCAGGAAAAGCTGCAGCCGGCCGTTCCGGTGAAGAAGTCGGTGACTCCGGACTTCATCATCTGCCTGGAGGACGGCAAGAAGCTGAAGATGCTGAAGCGGCACCTGAAGACGGCCTACGACATGACGCCCGAGGAATATCGCGAGAAAGGGGGTCTGCCGGCCAGCTATCCGATGGTGGCGCGGGACTGTGGCGAGCGGCGGAGCGAGCTGGCCCGGGCCTGTGGCCGTGGCGCGCGCGGCCGGCGGGGGGGGGCGGAATAAGGCCACTCCGGCCCGCTTTCCGGCCGCCCGCCACAAGGCTGGCGACCCTGTCTGGAGAGGAGCGGCCTCAATCTGTCAGGCGACGTCGCGAACCGCTTTGGTTTGCGGCGTCGTTTTGGTTATAGTCGGGACAGATAAAATTGGAGGCAATCGCACCGATGGAACCGTCTCGCCTTGAGCGCCTGTGCCTGGAAAAGGGCCTGAAGATGACCGAGCAGCGCCGGGTCATCGCCCAGGTGCTGTCCAATTCGACCGATCACCCCGATGTCGAGCTGGTGTATCAGCGCGCCACGGCGATCGATCCGCGTATCTCCATCGCCACCGTCTATCGGACCGTCCGGTTGCTTGAAGAAGCGAATATCCTGGAACGGCACGATTTCGGCGATGGCCGCGCGCGCTATGAAGAAGCACCGGAAGAACATCACGATCATCTGATCGATATCGAGACCCGGAAAGTGATCGAATTCCAGAATGAGGAAATCGAGAAGCTGCAGGAGCTGATTGCCGAGAAGCTTGGCTATCGGCTGGTGGGCCATCGGCTGGAACTCTATGGCGTGCCGTTGAATTCCACGCGCCGGCGCCCGATGAAGTAAGACGTCTTAGGCAAGCAGTTAAGACGGCTGGCATAATTACAGGAACGGCTTTTGATGTCGCACCCAGCGCACCCGCCCCAATCCGTTGCGGCGGCCGCGGACTCTCCCGACGCGGACCAACCGGCCGGGGGTGCCGCCTTTTCGCGCGGCCGGCCAACCCGCATCGCCAGCGCCGGTGGCGATGGACCGGCCGATCTTGGTGATCTGCGCTCGGGCACGCTGGAGGTCCGGCTTGCCCGTAGCGTGGCGGATGTCGAGGCGGCGCAGGCGCTGCGTTACCGGGTATTCTATGACGAGATGAATGCCAAGCCCACGCCGGAGATGGCGGCGGCACGGCGCGACTTCGACAGTTTCGACGATGTCGCCGATCATCTGATGGTCATCGACCATGCGCTGGGTGACGGGCCGGAATCGGTGGTCGGCACCTACCGGCTGATCCGGCGCGAGGCGGCGGCAAAGCATGGCGGCTTCTACACGGCGGACGAATACGATATCGCCAGGATTGTCGCCTTCGACGGGCCGATCCTGGAGCTGGGCCGCTCCTGCACAGACGCCCGCTACCGCAACCGCCCGACCATGCAGCTGCTGTGGAAGGGTATCGCCGCCTATGTCTTCCATCACGGCATCGAGCTGATGTTCGGCTGCGCCAGCCTGCCCGGCAATGATGTGGATCAGCTGGCCCCGGCGCTGTCCTACCTCTATCACAATCATCTGGCCCCGGAGGAGCTGCGGCCGCGCGCCCTGCCGGAGCGGTTCACCGACATGAACCGCCTGCCGCCCGATGGCTATGATGCCAAGCGCGTGCTGGCCGGGCTGCCGCCGCTCATCAAGGGCTATCTCCGGCTCGGCGGTTTCGTCGGTGACGGGGCGGTGATCGACCCGCAATTCAACACCACCGATGTGTGCGTCATCGTAAAGACCGGTCAGGTGACGGAAAGCTATTACCGCCATTATGCCCGCTCGACGCAGGATGCGTGGGGTGAATAGGCGACGGAAGGTGCGGTGATGGGCAATCCCCTGCTTTCCTTCGTGCGGCTGCTGGCCTATCTGGCATTCACCCTGCCGCTGATGCCGGTGCAGGCGCTGGCGGTGGCGCTGCGCCTCGATCTCGCACGCACCCTGCCGGTCTTCTATCATCGCAAATGCCTGGCGATCATGGGCTTCCGGGTGGAGGTGGAGGGCGAGCGGCTGGCCCGTCCGCCGGTGCTCTATGTCTGCAACCACGCCTCCTATCTCGACATCACGGTGCTGGGGTCGCTGATTCCCGGCAGCTTCGTTGCCAAGTCGGAGGTGAAGACCTGGCCGTTCTTCGGCTGGCTGGCGCAGCTGCAGCGCACCGTCTTCGTGGTGCGGCGGGGCAATCATGCCGGCCGTCAGCGAGACAGCATCACCGAACGGCTGAACAAGGGCGGCAATCTGGTGCTGTTCCCGGAAGGCACCAGCAATGACGGCAACCGCGTGCTGCCCTTCAAGAGCGCGCTGTTCGCCGCGGCCGAGACCCGTATCGGGGGCGAGAGGGTGCAGGTGCAGCCGGTTTCCATCGCCTATACGCGGCTGAACGGCATTCCCATCGGCCGGGCGTTCCGGCCGTTCTTCGCCTGGTATGGCGACATGGCGCTGGCCGGGCATCTCTGGCGGGTGCTGGGCCTGGGCATCGTCACGGTCAGCGTCCAGTTTCACCCGCCGGTGACGCTGGACGATTTCCCCGACCGCAAGGCGATGGCCACCTATTGTGGCCGGCAGGTGCTGCTGGGCGTGGCGGCGGCCAATGCCGGGCGCGAGATGCCGGCCCTGCCGCTTCCGGGAGCAGCGCCGGCAGAAGCGACGGAAGCGGCTTGAGGATTCGCACTGGTTTTGTACTGGGGTTTTGCACTGGTTTTCTGGGGCGTGGACGCCTAGATAAGGGCCTTCGAAGATAAAGCCCTGTCGGTAGGCCGGCAGGGAGCGCAGGAGTTGGGACAGAGCGTTGGCGAAGAAGCTTTTCATCCGCACCTATGGCTGCCAGATGAACGTCTATGATTCCGCCCGCATGGCGGATGTCCTGGCGCCGCTGGGCTATGCCCCGGCGGAGGCGCCGGACGGCGCCGACATGGTCATCATCAACACCTGCCATATCCGCGAGAAGGCCTCGGAAAAGACCTTCCATGAGCTGGGCCGCCTGCGCCAGCTGAAGGAGCAGAAGGCCGCCGAGGGCGGGCGCATGGTGCTGGCCGTCGCCGGCTGTGTTGCCCAGGCGGAAGGGGCGGAGATCATGTCGCGCGCGCCCTATGTCGATATGGTGTTCGGGCCGCAGGCCTATCATCGGCTGCCGGAGATGGTGGCGCGCGCCACCCGCGAGGCGGGAAGCGGCGTGCTGGACACGGATTTCCCGGTCGAGAGCAAGTTCGACCACCTGCCCGAGGAACAGGCCCTGCAGGGCCATTCCGCCTTCCTGACGGTGCAGGAGGGCTGCGACAAGTTCTGTACCTTCTGCGTCGTGCCCTATACGCGCGGCGCCGAATTCTCCCGCCCGGCCGGACAGATCCTGGAGGAGGCGCGCCGTCTGGTCCGTGCCGGCGCGCTGGAAATCACCCTGCTCGGCCAGAATGTGAACGCCTATCACGGCGAGGGGCCGGATGGGCGCGACTGGGGCCTCGGCCGGCTGATCCGGACGCTGGCGGAGATCGACGGGCTGGAGCGCATCCGCTACACCACCTCGCACCCGCGCGACATGGATGACGATCTGATCGCTGCGCATGGCGATGTGCCGCAGCTGATGCCCTATCTGCATCTGCCGGTGCAGTCGGGCTCCGACCGCATCCTTGAGGCGATGAACCGCAAGCACAAGGCGGAGGCCTATCTGCGCATCGTCGAGAAGCTGCGCGCGGCGCGGCCCGACCTGGCGCTGTCCTCCGACTTCATCGTCGGTTTCCCCGGCGAGCGCGATGCCGATTTCGAGGCGACGATGCAGCTGGTGCGGGAGGTCGGCTACGCCCAGGCCTTCTCCTTCAAGTACAGCGCCCGCCCCGGCACGCCGGCGGCCCTGCTGGAGTTGCAGATTGACGAGGCGGCGAAGACCGAGCGGCTGGCCGCGCTGCAGGCGCTGCTGGCCGAACAGCAGCTTGCCTTCAACCGCTCCATGGCGGGGCGCACCCTGCCGGTGCTGGTGGAGAAGACCGGCAAGCTGCCGGGCCAGCTGATCGGCAAGAGCCCCTATCTGCAGTCGGTGGTGATCGAGGGCACACCCCGGCTGA
Source organism: Oceanibaculum sp. (assembly GCF_022449305.1). Lineage (NCBI taxonomy): Bacteria > Pseudomonadati > Pseudomonadota > Alphaproteobacteria > Rhodospirillales > Oceanibaculaceae > Oceanibaculum > Oceanibaculum sp. Next base: position 85,974 of record NZ_JAKUSO010000004.1, read on the forward strand.
TTGGCAGCATCGTGCCGGCGGCGATCAGCGCCGGCTACCAGAACTCACTGGCAGGGACGGTTGGGGCAGGAACGGTCGAGCAGGCCGTGCCCGCCGCGCTGGCATCCTGACGAGGAGAGCTTTTGAGCACGCCTGACCTGATTCAGCCGCCGATCCACCTGAAATTCGACGATGCGAGCCTGCTCGCCACCCTGTTCGGCGACCATGACCGCAATCTGGTGCGCCTCGAACAGAAGCTGGATGTCGCCATCACCTGGCGTGGCGACCTGGTCTCCATCGACGGCGTGATCGGCAATGCAAATGCCGCCAAGCGCGCCATCGAGGGGCTGGCGACCCGCATCGGCCGCGCCGGCAAGCGCGCCACCGTGCCGGAATTCGCCGATATCGACGCCGCCGCCAACTTCGCGCTGCGCGACCCGGACGAGCCGGATGCCGATGGCGTGATGGATTTCGCGGATGCGGCGGAGGCACTGCCGACCTGGAAGCGCGCCATCGCCCCGCGTTCGCCCACCCAGGCGACCTATCTGGAGGCGTTGCAGCGCAACGAGATGGTTTTCGGCCTCGGGCCTGCCGGCACCGGCAAGACCTATCTGGCGGTGGCGATGGGCGTTTGGATGCTGAAGCAGCGCCGCGTCGATCGCATCATCCTGTCGCGCCCGGCGGTCGAGGCGGGCGAGAAGCTGGGCTTCCTGCCCGGCGATATGAAGGAGAAGGTCGATCCCTATCTCCGCCCGCTCTATGACGCGCTCTACGACATGATGCCGGGCGATCAGGTGGAGCGCCGTGTCGGCAGCGGCGAGATCGAGGTGGCGCCGCTGGCCTTCATGCGCGGGCGTACCCTCTCCAACGCCTTCGTCATCTTGGACGAGGCGCAGAATACCACGCCGACGCAGATGAAGATGTTCCTGACTCGGCTGGGCGAGAATTCGCGCATGGCGGTGACCGGCGACCTGACGCAGACCGACCTGCCGATGGGCGCCAAGTCCGGCCTGCGCGACGCGCTGGAAACGCTGGAGGGTGTGCCGGGCATTGGCTTCGTGCAGTTCACCCATAAGGATGTGGTGCGCCATCCGCTGGTCACCCGTATCGTTCAGGCCTATGACAAGCGCGAGCGCCCGCTGCTCTCAAACAACGGGGCAAATGGCGGTAAGCCGGAGACTTCGGCATGAGCGCAACCACGGCAGTCGAGATCGCGGTGGATATCGCCGATCCGGCCTGGCAGGCCGCTGTTCCCGGGCTGGAGGAGTTGGTGGAGCGTGCCGCCCAGGCCGCTCTGGCTTCGACCGAAGTGCCTGAGGGACCAGCCGAGCTGGCCGTCCGGCTAACCGACGATGCTGAGCTGCAGGCGCTGAACCGGCAATATCGCGGCAAGGACCAGCCGACCAATGTGCTGTCCTTTCCCGGCGATCCGGAAGACGCCTTCCCGGGCGAACCGGTATCGCTTGGCGACCTGGCGCTGGCCTATGAAACGGTCGCGGGCGAGGCATCGGAGCAGGGCAAGAGCCTGGCCGATCACCTGTCGCATCTGATCGTGCATGGGACACTGCATGTTTTAGGGTATGATCACGAGACCGAGGAGGAGGCTGCCGAGATGGAAGCCCTTGAGGTCCGTATCCTGAGCGGGTTCGGCATCGCCGACCCCTATTTGCCTGGTCCCGCCCTGGAGGCGGGAGCCGGGTTCTTGAAGGAGGCATAGCGCCGCGCTGCGATGAGTGAGGCATCCAGTACCCAGCCCCGTGTGGACGGGGCATCCGAAGACCCTTCGATATGGAGCCGCCTTGGCGGCCTGTTGCGGCTGAAACGCCGGCGCCCTGCCGATAGCGGCATGCGCGACACCATCGAGGGGCTGATTGAGGGCAATGGCGGCGAACAGCACGCCATCGGGCCCGACGAACAGCAGCTGATCGCCAATATCCTGGGACTCCGGGAGATCACGGCCGTCGATGTGATGGTGCCGCGCGCCGACATCGTTGCCGTGCCGGAGGATATCAGCCTCGCCGATCTGGTGAAGGAGATGACCAAGGCCGCGCATTCGCGCATGCCGGTCTATCGCGAGACGCTCGACGATGTTGTCGGCATGGTCCACATCAAGGACGTGCTGCAATATTGGGGCGCGCAGAAGCCGGTCACGCTGAAGAACCTGCTCCGCAAGGTACTGTTCGTCTCGCCCTCCATGCGTGCCCTTGACCTGCTGCTGCAGATGCGCGCGGCGCGCATCCATCTGGCGCTGGTGGTGGACGAGTTCGGCGGCATCGACGGGCTCATCACCATCGAGGATCTGGTGGAACAGATCGTCGGCGAGATCGATGACGAGCATGATGTCATCGAGGCGCCGAAGCTGATCGAACATCGCGATTCCGATGGCACGCGCTGGCTGCTGGCCGATGCGCGCGCCACGGTGGAGGAGTTCGAGGAGATCGTCGGCGAGGTGTTGGACGAGGAGGAGCGCGAGGAGACCGACACGCTGGGCGGCCTTGTCTTTATGCTGGCCGGCCGGGTGCCGGCGCGCGGCGAGGTGCTGCGCCATGACAGCGGCATCGAGTTCGAGGTAACCGACGTCGATCCGCGCCGCATCAAGCGGCTACGCATCCGCAATTTGCCGCAGACGCCACAGGCCATGCCGGCCGACGCCAGCGGCAAATGAGCCTATCCGGCCTGCCGGCCTTTCTGGACCGGCTTGCAGCCCGTAGCGCCGATCTCTCCGGCTGGCGGCGCTATGGGCTGGCGGTGCTGCTGGGCGCGGCCGCCGCGCTGGCCCTGCCGCCCTTCCATGTCCTGCCGCTGCTCTGGGTCGCCTTTCCCGTGCTGCTCTGGCAGATCGAGGGCTGCGCGACAAGACGGCAGGCTTTCGCGCTGGGCTGGTGCTTCGGCCTCGGCTTCTTCGTCGCCGGCCTGTACTGGATCGCCAACGCGCTGACCGTCGATACGGCGCGCTTCTGGTGGCTGATGCCGCTGGCCGCCGTTGGCCTGCCGGCGCTGCTGGCCTTCTTCACCGCCCTTGTGGTGCTGGCGGTGCATCTGCTGCGGTTGCGCAGCCTGGCGCTGGCGCTGGGCTTCGCGCTTTTCTGGCTGATCGCGGAATATCTGCGCGGCCATATCCTGACCGGCTTCCCGTGGAACCTGCTGGGCTATGCCTGGGCACCCTCTGGCGCCATGCTGCAGCTGGCGGCGCTGACCGGCATCTACGGCCTCAGCCTCGTCACCGTGCTGGCGGCCTGCCTGCCGGCGGTCCGGTCGCGCGGTGCCATGGTGGCGGCGGTGGCACTGCTGGTGCTGGTTTGGGGCGGCGGCGCTGTCCGCCTGGCCGGCGCGCCGGCGGCGGACGATCCGGCGATGCGGGTCGAGGGGGTGGTGCTGCGTCTGGTGCAGGCCAACATCCCGCAATATGAGAAATGGGCCGGCCTCAATCCGCGTGAGCATCTGATCCGCCATCTGGAGCTGTCGGCGCGGCCGGCGCCCGGGCCTCGCCCGACGCATGTGCTGTGGCCGGAGACGGCGGTACCCTATCTGCTGAGCGAGGATATCCAGGCGCGTGCGGTGGTCGGCCGGGTGGCGCCGGATGGCGGCGCCGTGCTGACCGGCGCGGTCCGCGTTGAGCGCCCAGCAGGGGGGGGGCCACCACACTATTGGAACAGCCTGCATGCCATCGGCCCCGGCGGCCTGATTCAGGCGACCTATGACAAGGCGCATCTGGTGCCGTTCGGCGAATATGTGCCGCTGCGCGATATCTTTGGCTTCCTGCCGGCGGTTGCCACCAGCCTCGATTTCCAGCGCGGGCCGGGGCCGCGCAGCATCCAGGTGCCGGGCCTGCCGCCGGTCAGCCCGCTGATCTGCTACGAGGCGATCTTCCCCGGCGCCGTCGCCGATCCGGACGATCGGCCCGGTTGGCTGCTGAATGTGACAAACGATGGCTGGTACGGCTTCAGCACCGGGCCGTTCCAGCATTTCCAGATTGCCCGGCTGCGCGCCATCGAGGAGGGACTGCCGCTGGTGCGCGTCGCCAATACCGGCATCTCCGGCGTGGTCGATTCCTATGGGCGGGTCACCGCCCGGCTGGGGCTGGAGGAGACAGGCTTCCTCGATGCCGCCCTGCCGACCGTCCTGCCGCCCACGCCTTATGCGCGCTGGGGTGACGGGCCGCTCGCCGGCCTTGTCCTGTTGCTGGCCGGCCTGTTGGTGGGGCGGTTGCGGGCGGGCGGCAACATTAGGCTTCGGAAGACGTTCGACTAGATGATATGGTTCATGAAACAGCCATCTCCTGGTTGACGGCATACTTACGTATGGTTAATTAGTCATACATATCCTTTGCGGCAGCAAAAAAAGATCAAACAAAATGGCACTGACAGGACGGGGGCGTAAGGCCGGGGGCGCAGGCAGGACCGGGAAACCGAATCCGGTGGACGTTCATGTTGGCGGCAGGGTGCGCCTGCGGCGGACTCTGCTGGGCCTGAGCCAGGAAAAGCTGGGCGAGGCGCTCGGCCTCACCTTTCAGCAGGTGCAGAAATACGAACGTGGTGCCAACCGCATTGGCGCCAGCCGGCTCTATGATCTGAGCCGCGTGCTGGACGTGCCGGTTTCCTTCTTCTTCGATGACATGGCGACCGACTCCGGCCAAGGCGCGCGGGCGGCGGCACTGGCCGAAAGCGCTGGCCCCAGCTACGAGGCCGATCCGATGGCCAAGCGCGAAACGCTGGAACTGGTGCGCGCCTATTACAAGGTCGGCAATCCGGCGGTGCGCAAGCGGCTGTTCGAGCTGGCCAAGGCGCTGGCCAGCAGCGATGGTGAAAAGAGCTGAAGTGCCGCGCGTTTCATCCGCACTGCCGCGATTTTCCACACGCTAATTTTCCTTGACCCTGCCAGGAAAGATTGCAACTAGTTGCCGCTTTCCAGCTTCCGCACGGCCTTGCTTGGCAGGATGCGCGCCGGTGTGACCACGGTGGGCGCAGGCGGAAGACGGTGGCCTCGGCAGGTGCCGGGGCGGCCAGGATTCAGGCGTTCAAGGTTCACAAGCGGGGGCAACGGTGGCGCGTAAGAACTATCTTTTCACCAGCGAATCGGTTTCCGAAGGGCATCCGGACAAGGTCTGCGACCGCGTGTCCGACAGCATCGTCGATCTGTTCATGGCCGGCGATCCGCAGTCCCGTGTCGCGGTGGAAACGCTTGCCACCACCAACCGCCTGGTCCTCGCCGGCGAGGTGCGCGGCCCCGTCACCCATGACGCCATGGTCGAAGCCGCCCGCGAGGCGGTGCGCGCCATCGGCTACGAGCAGGATGGCTTCAGCTGGAAGACCGTGAATATCGACTGCTATGTGCACGAGCAGTCGGCCGATATCGCCATGGGCGTGGACGCCGCGGGCAACAAGGACGAGGGTGCCGGCGACCAGGGCATCATGTTCGGTTATGCCTGCCGCGAGACCGACGTGCTGATGCCGGCGCCGATCCATTTCTCCCACGCCATCCTGAAGTCGATGGCCGATGCGCGCCATGCCGAGGCCAACAGCCCGTTCGGCCCGGACGCCAAGAGCCAGGTGACGCTACAGTATGAGAATGGCCGTCCAGTGCGTGCCACCTCGGTCGTTGTCTCGACGCAGCATGCCGGGCATCTCGACCAGAAGGAAGTGCGCGAGCTGGTGCGCCCGCATGTGCTGAAGGTGCTGCCCGAGGGCTGGATGTGCCCGGAGGACGAGTTCTACGTAAACCCGACCGGCCGTTTCGTCATCGGCGGCCCGGACGGCGATGCCGGCCTCACCGGTCGCAAGATCATCGTCGATACCTATGGCGGTGCAGCACCGCATGGTGGCGGCGCCTTCTCCGGCAAGGATCCGACGAAGGTTGACCGCTCGGCCGCCTATGCCTGCCGCTATCTGGCGAAGAATGTCGTGGCCGCCGGCCTGGCCGAGAAGTGCACCATCCAGGTGTCCTACGCCATCGGCATCTCCAAGCCGCTGTCGGTCTATGTCGAGACCCACGGCACCGGCCAAGTGGATGAGGACAAGCTGTCCGCCGTGCTGCAGGAGATGGTGAATCTCAGCCCGCGCGGTATCCGCGAGCATCTGAAGCTGAACCGCCCGATCTATGCGCGGTCCGCCGCTTATGGCCATTTCGGACGGGCGCCGGAGGCGGATGGTGGCTTCTCGTGGGAGCGGACCGATCTGGCGGATGCGCTGAAGCGCGCTTTCTGACAGGTTTCCCCGACATGAGTTCCGAAGAGGACGGTCGCGCCCGTAAATTCTACGGGCGGCGGCGGGGCCGGCGTTTGCGCCCCTGGCGCGAGCAGCTCTTCGATGAGGCGCTGCCGAACTATGCGCTTTCCCTGCCGGCGGACGATACAGACGTACTTGATCCCGCCGCGCTGTTCGGCGCGCCGGTGGTGGCGCTGTGTATCGAGGTCGGCTTCGGCGGCGGCGAGCATCTGGCAGCCCAGGCCAAGGCCCATCCCGGAACAGTCTTCATCGGGTTCGAGCCCTTCGTGAACGGCGTGGCCAGCCTGCTGCGCTATCTGGAGGAAGGCCGGCTCGGCAATGTCCGCGTGCATGCCGACGATGCAAGGCCGGTGCTGGAACGGCTGCCCGATGCCTCGGTGGACCGGTTCTTCCTGCTGTTCCCCGACCCTTGGCCGAAGAAGCGCCACCATTTCCGCCGCTTCATCCAGCCGGAGACGGTGGGTCTGCTGTCGCGCTTGCTGAAGGACGGGGCGGAGCTGCGCATCGCCAGCGACGATATGGGCGTAGCGCGCTGGATGCTGGCGCATGTCACCGAACATCCCGATTTCGAATGGCTGGCCCGCCGCCCGGCTGACTGGCGCGACCCGCCTGCCGACTGGGTGCAGACCCGTTATGAGGGCAAGGCGCTGGCCCAGGGCCGCCGGCCGGTCTATCTGCGCTTCCGGCGCCGCCCGCGCGGGCCGGCTGTCGGATAAATCTTGAGTGTTGAAGCGAATCGGTATATATCACCGCTCACGTTAATCAGGTTGCATGGCTGAGTTGGTTGGAAGTGGGCGCTGGCCCACTTTTTTATTTCCTGAACCCCAGTTGGCCGTGCCGCCGTTATATCGACGGATACAGGGTTTATGGAGCTGACCGACCGCATTGCCGAGATGCTGGAGCCTTCGCTGCAGGCGATGGGCTACGATCTGGTGCGGGTCCAGCTCATGGGGGGCAACCGGGCCGTGCTGCAGATCATGGCGGACCGGCTGGACGAGGCGCCGATGACGGTCGAGGATTGCGCCGACATCAGCCGCTCGGTTTCGGCGCTTCTCGATGTCGAGGACCCGATCAAGGCCGCCTATACGCTGGAGGTCAGCTCGCCGGGCATCGACCGGCCGCTGGTCCGGGCGCGCGACTTCGAGCGCTATGCCGGCTTCGAGGCGAAGCTGGATGCGAAGGTGCCGGTCGAGGGCCGCAAGCGATTCCGCGGCAAGCTTCTGGGACTGGATTCCGATGGTGCCGTGGTGATGGATACCGATGCTGGCGAACTGCATATCGCCGTTGCCGATATCGCCAGGGCGAAACTGATTTTGACCGACGAGCTGATCGCCGCCACCCAGGCGGCACAGGACGGCTCGAAGGTCGCATGACTGACCGCGTGACAGCCAGGTGAGACGCTGAAAAGATGGAAACCGCTGCAATTCTGCCCCGTACCGAACTTCTCCAGGTGGCCGACATCGTCGCCCGGGAGAAGAATATCGACCGCGAGGAAGTGATTCTCGCGATGGAAATGGCGATCCAGAAGGCGGGTCGCTCGAAATACGGGCATGAGCACGATATCCGCGCCCATATCGACCGGAAGAGCGGCGAGATCGCCCTCACCCGCCACCGCGAGGTGGTCGAGGAGGTGGAGAATGAGGCGACGCAGCTGACGCTCGACGCAGCGCGCGCGATCCAGCCGGCTGTCGAGGTCGGCCAGTTCATCGTCGATGAGCTGCCGCCGATCGATTTCGGCCGCATCGCCGCGCAGACCGCCAAGCAGGTCATCGTGCAGAAGGTGCGCGAGGCTGAGCGCAAGCGCCAGTACGAGGAATATAAGGACCGCGTCGGCGAGGTCGTGAACGGCCTGGTGAAGCGCGTCGAGTTCGGCAATGTGACCATCGATTTGGGCCGCGCCGAGGCGGTGCTGCGCCGCGACGAACTGCTGCCGCGCGAAAGCTTCCGGCAGGGCGACCGCGTGCGCGCCTATATCTACGATGTCCGCGAGGAGCCGCGCGGCCCGCAGATCTTCATGTCGCGCAGCCATCCGCAGTTCATGGCCAAGCTGTTCAGCCAGGAAGTGCCGGAAATCTATGACGGCATCATCGAGATCAAGGCGGTCGCCCGCGATCCGGGCAGCCGCGCCAAGATCGGCGTGATCAGCAAGGACAGTTCCATCGACCCGGTCGGCGCCTGCGTCGGCATGCGCGGCAGCCGCGTCCAGGCGGTGGTGCAGGAACTGCAGGGCGAGAAGATCGACATCATCCCCTGGTCGCCGGACCCCGCCACCTTCGTGGTGAATGCGCTGGCCCCGGCCGAGGTCGCCAAGGTGGTGCTGGACGAGGATCTGCATCGCATCGAGGTGATCGTGCCGGACGACCAGCTCAGCCTCGCCATCGGTCGCCGCGGCCAGAATGTGCGCCTGGCCTCCATGCTGACCGGCTGGGATATCGACATCCTGACCGAGAGGGAGGAATCCGAGCGCCGTCAGGATGAGGTGAAGACCCGCTCCGCGCTGTTCATGGAGGCGCTGGATGTCGATGACGTGATCGCCCATCTGCTGGTTGGCGAAGGCTTCTCCTCCATTGAAGAAGTTGCGCTGGTGCCGATCGAGGAGATCGCCGAGATCGAGGGCTTCGACGAGGATGTCGCAGCCGAGCTGCAAGCGCGTGCCCAGACCTATCTGGAGCAGCAGAACGAGCAGTTCGAGGCGCGCCGCAAGGAACTGGGCGTCACCGACGAGCTGGCGGCGCTGGAAAGCCTGACCCCGGCGATGCTGGTGAAGCTTGGCGAGGCCGGCGTGAAGACGCTGGACGATCTGGGCGATCTGGCCGGCGACGAGCTGCGCGAGCATCTGGGCTCCCTCGCCATGGGCGAGGAAGAGGCCAACGCCATCATCATGGCGGCGCGCGCGCACTGGTTCGAGGATGAAGACGCGGAGGCCAAGGACTGACCGCGCCCGCCGAACAGCTGCCCGCCGGACTGCCGGAGGAGTCCGAGTCGGAACGCGAGGAGCGCAAGGCAACCAGCCGGCGCTGCATCGCCACCGGCGAGGTCCTTCCGAAGACGCGGCTGATCCGCTTCGTCGTCGGGCCGGACAACATGCTGGTCCCCGATCTGGAGGAACGGCTTCCGGGCCGGGGCCTGTGGATCAGCGCCGACAGGGCCGCGCTTGACAGGGCGGTGGCGAAGGGGTTGTTCTCTCGTGCCGCCCGCGCGACAGTGCGCGTCCCCGAGGGTCTGGCAGACCGGGTGGAGGCGCTGCTGGCGCAGCGGCTGGTCCGGCAGGTCGGGCTGGCGCGGCGCGCCGGCAAGGCGGTCGGCGGCTACGAGAAGGTACGCAGCTGGCTGCAGAACGGCACGGCTTGCGTGTTGCTGGCCGCCATGGACGGCGCGGATGAGGGGCGCGGCAAGCTGCGCGCCCTGGCTGGCAGGCTTCCGGTTTTGGAGGTTCTGCGGGCCGATGAAATGGGCGAGGCTTTCGGGCGCGACCGGGCGGTGCATATCGCCATCGCGCGCGGTGGCCTCGCGGAGCGTATTTTGACGGAATCGGCGCGGCTGGTGGGGCTGCGGCGGTTCGAACTGGCTAAGCCTTCGCCGGGCACGACCATGGGGACGGCCCCTGGTACGGCTCAATCGGCGGGCAGGAATGGAACATGAGCGATAAAGAACGGACCGATACGGATATGACCAAGGAGACCGAGCAGGAAGGCAAGAAGGTGCTGAGCCTTTCCGGCCGCGGCCGCATGTCGCTGACCAAGACCGTCGAGGCGGGCCAGGTCCGGCAGAGCTTCTCCCATGGCCGCAGCAAGACGGTCACCGTCGAGGTGAAGCGCAAGCGCGCCATCGGCCGTTCCGACGAGGCCGAAGAGACGGCAACGCCCGAGGCGGCTCCCGCCGAGGCGCCCGCTGCCGCACCGACGCCGGCACCCAGCGAGCCTGAGGCCCCGGCTGCCGCCAAGCCGGCGGCTGCCGCGCCGCGCCAGCTGACCGAGAAGGAGCGCGCTGCCCGCATCCGTGCGCTCGCCGGTGCCAAGCGCAGCGAGGACGAACGGCCTGACGTCGAGGCCGAGCAGGCAGCGCATGCCGCGGAGCCCGAGCCTGAGGCCGAGCCCGAACCCGTCATCGTCGACCGCCGCACGGCCGAGATGGAGGAGCTGCGCCAGATCGCCGAAGCCGAGGCGAAGAAGCGTGCCGAGGAAGATGCGCGTCTGAAGGCCGAGGAAGATGCGCGCAAGGCCGCAGAGGAAGCCGCCCGCCCCGCCGTGGCGGACGAGGATCGTACGGCTGAACGGGCCGGTGCACGTGCCGCTGCCAAGATCGTCGAGGCGGTGCCCGCCGAGGATGATGAGGAAGGCCGTCGCCGCCGCGCAGGCGGTGGGGCCGGCAAGGCGGATGCTCGCCGTCCGGCGCCTGCACCGCGCCGCGGCGAGCAGCGCCGCCGCAGCGGCAAGCTGTCGATCAACGATGCGCTGAATGACAGCGAGCGGCAGCGGTCGCTGGCCTCGGTCCGGCGTCAGCGCGAACGCGAGAAGCAGCGCCAGATGGGCGCCAACCAGGAGCGCCACAAGGTCGTGCGAGACGTCGTCATCCCCGAGACCATCACCGTGCAGGAACTCGCCAACCGTATGGCCGAGCGTGGCACCGACGTCATCAAGGCGCTGATGCGCATGGGCGTCATGGCCACGATCAACCAGCCGATCGACGCCGATACGGCGGAGCTGGTGGTCAGCGAGTTCGGCCATAATATGCGCCGTGTCGCCGAGTCCGACGTCGAGTTCAGCATTCGCCGCGAGGCTGATGCGCCGGAAGCGACGCAGCCGCGTCCGCCGGTCGTCACCATCATGGGCCATGTCGATCACGGCAAGACCTCGCTGCTGGACGCGCTGCGCAAGACTGACGTCGCGGCCCGCGAGGCCGGCGGCATTACCCAGCATATCGGCGCCTATCAGGTGAACCTGCCTTCGGGCCAGAAGATTACCTTCCTGGATACGCCGGGCCATGAGGCCTTCACCTCGATGCGTGCCCGTGGCGCCAACGTGACCGACCTGGTCGTGCTGGTGGTCGCCGCCGATGACGGCATCATGGCGCAGACGGTCGAGGCCATCACCCATGCGAAGGCGGCGAAGGTGCCGATCATCGTGGCGGTGAACAAGATCGACAAGCCGGGCGCCAACCCGCAGCGCGTGCACCAGGAACTGCTGCAGCACGAGCTGGTGGTCGAGGATCTGGGCGGCGACGTGCTGTGCGTGAATGTGTCCGCCAAGGAAGGCACCAACCTGGACAAGCTGGAGGAGGCTATCCTCCTGCAGGCGGAAATCCTGGACCTGAAGGCCAATGCGGACCGTCAGGCCGAGGGCGCCATCGTCGAAGCCAAGGTCGAGCGTGGCCGGGGTTCCGTGGCAACCGTGCTGATCCAGCGCGGCACGCTGAAGGTTGGCGACGTGTTCGTGGCCGGCGCCGAGTGGGGCCGCGTGCGCGCCCTGCTCGACGACAAGGGCAACCAGATCGAGGAGGCCGGCCCGTCCGCGCCGGTCGAGGTTCTGGGCCTGAACGGCACGCCGCAGGCCGGCGACGAGTTCATCGTCGTGGATAACGAGAACCAGGCCCGCGACATCGCCGAATACCGTCAGGCGAAGCTGCGCCAGCAGACTGCCGCCACCTCTGGCCGCGGCACGCTGGAGCAGATGTTCACCCAGCTGGCCGAGGGCGCGAAGAAGGAGCTGTCGGTCATCATCAAGTCCGACGTGCAGGGCTCGACCGAGGCCATCCGCGCCAGCCTGGAGAAGCTGGAGAATGACGAGGTCGCGGTGCGTGTGCTGCAGGCCGGTGTCGGTGCCTTCAACGAAAGCGACGTGACGCTGGCCAAGGCGTCGAACGCCCTGATGATCGGCTTCAACGTCCGCGCCAACCCGCAGGCCCGCGATCTGGCTCGCCGGGACGGCGTCGAGATGCGCTATTACTCGATCATCTACAATGTCGTGGATGACGTGAAGGCGCTGCTTAGCGGCATGCTCTCGCCGGTGGTGCGCGAGACCCATATCGGCAATGCCGAGATTCGCGAGGTCTTCAACATCACCAAGGTCGGCAAGGTCGCCGGCTGTATGGTCACCGAAGGCATGGTGAAGCGCGGCGCCAAGGTCCGCCTGCTGCGCGACAATGTGGTGATCCACGAGGGCACGCTGAAGACGCTGCGCCGCTTCAAGGACGAGGTCCGCGAGGTCAACAACGGCTACGAATGCGGCATGGCCTTCGAGAATTACGACGACATCCGCAACGGCGACGTCATCGAGTGTTTCGAGGTTGAGGAGGTGGCCCGCGCCCTTTAGGCCGGGCCGGCCTCTGGCCGGTCCCGCATGCGCGGTCCGAAATCGTCATGGTGAAGCGAAAGCCTCATAGCGGCGGGAGCCTTGCCGGTCCCAGCCAGCGCCAGTTGCGCGTTGGCGAGGAACTGCGCCATGTGCTGTCCGGCGTCCTGTTGCGCGGACATCTGCGCGATCCGGCCTTGGAGGGCGTCTCGATCACTGTGACCGAGGTGCGCATCAGCCCGGATCTGCGCAATGCCACCGCCTATGTGATGCCGCTGGGCGAGCTGACCAGCGATGCGCCGCACGCGCCGGAGGTGCTGGCCGCGCTGAACCGCTCGGCCGCCTATCTGCGCGGCCAGATCGCCCGCGAGATCACGCTGCGCCATGTGCCGGCGATCCGCTTCGTCTATGATTCGGCCTTCGAATCCTCGGCGCGCATCGACACGGTGCTGCTGCGCCCCGATGTGCGGCGCGACCTCGACAATCAAAGACGCGATAGCGACGAGGACGAGGATAGCGACGAGGACGAGGATAGCGGCGATGGCGCGTAAGCGCCGTGGCGAAAAGGTCGATGGCTGGGTCGTCCTCGACAAGCCGATAGGGCTGAATTCGACCCGTGCCGTCTCCATCGTCCGCCGCCTGTTCGATGCCGCCAAGGCCGGCCATGCCGGCACACTCGATCCGCTGGCGACCGGCGTCCTGCCGATTGCGCTGGGCGAAGCCACCAAGACCGTTCCCTTCGTGATGGATGGCCGCAAGGCCTACCGCTTCACCGTGCGCTGGGGCGAGGCGCGCACCACCGACGATGGCGAGGGGGACGTGTGCGATACCAGCCCTATGCGCCCTGCTGAGGCCGATATCATCGCGGCGCTGCCGGGCTTCCTGGGCGAGGTCGAGCAGGTGCCGCCGCGCTACTCCGCGATCAAGATCGAGGGTGAGCGCGCCTATGATCTGGCGCGCGCCAATGTGGCGGTCGAGATGAAATCCCGCATCGTCACGATCACGCGGCTGGCTCTCTCGCGCATCATCGATACCGATCATGCGGAATTCGAGGTGGATTGCGGCAAGGGTACCTATGTGCGCAGCCTCGCCCGCGATCTGGCGCTGGCGCTGGGCACGGTCGGCCATGTCACGGCGCTGCGCCGCACGCGCAGCGGCCCCTTCACGCTGGACCACGCGATTTCGCTTGATTCGCTGGAGGAATCCGCGCATGGTCCCGGCCTTCAATCGCACCTGTTGCCGATCGAGACCGCGCTGGACGACATCCCGGCTCTGGCCCTGAACGGCAGTGAAGCGAGCCAGCTACGGTCCGGTCAGGCCATCCCGTTGTTCCGGGCGGCCGATATCGGCAGGCTCGGCGATCTGGACAAGGCGGACATCGTCTGCGCCATGGCTGAAGGAAAGCCGGTCGCGCTGACACGGTTCGCCGAGGGCAGGCTTCACCCGGTGCGCGTATTCAACCTCTGACTATGAGGAGTTGACGATGTCGATTACCGCCGAGCGCAAGCAGGAGCTCATCAAGGAATACGCCCAGGGCGAGGGCGACACCGGTTCGCCGGAAGTGCAGGTCGCGATCATGAGCGAGCGCATCCGCAACCTGACCGACCATCTGAACGACCACAAGAAGGACCACCATTCGCGTCGTGGCCTTCTGGTTCTGGTCGGTCAGCGCCGTCGTCTGCTGGACTATCTGAAGCGCAAGGACCAGTCGCGCTACGAGGGGCTGATCGGCCGCCTCGGCCTGCGCCGCTGATCACCGCATCTTCGCATGTACGGAAACGCCGCCGGGAAACCGGCGGCGTTTTTCGTTTGTGGGATTCGTTGCCAGCTTTCGTTGCCGGGGGCTGAACGCCGCTTTCGATTGACCTTGCATGCGTTCCGTGACATAGAACGGGCGCGCAAAGAAGAGAAAGCAAGAACTGGAACCCGACCATATGGGTCGTCGATAAGCTGGGCATCGCCGCCGACAAGGGTCGGCGAGGACGAGCCGGCCCCACCGCCTCCCATAGATCATCAGCTCTTCTGACCGGACGCGCGGGTTCCGCACGACGAGGATATATCCGTATGTTTACCGTTTACCGTAAAGAAATCGAGTGGGGCGGCCGTACGCTGGTCCTGGAGACCGGCAAGATCGCGCGTCAGGCGCATGGCGCCGTGATGGCCACCTATGGCGAGACCACGGTGCTTTGCACCGCTGTTGGCGCCAAGGCCCCCAAGGAAGGGCAGGACTTCTTCCCGCTCACCGTGAATTACCAGGAGAAGACCTTCGCCGCGGGCAAGATCCCCGGCGGCTTCTTCAAGCGCGAAGGCCGGCCGACCGAAAAGGAGGTGCTGACCTCCCGCCTGATCGACCGTCCGATCCGCCCGCTGTTCCACCCCTCCTACCGCAACGAGACGCAGGTCGTCTGCACCGTTCTCAGCCACGATCTGGAAAATGATCCGGACATCGTCGCGATGATCGGCGCGTCGGCCGCGCTGACCCTGTCGGGCATGCCCTTCATGGGTCCGATCGGTGCCGCGCGCGTCGGCTACAAGGATGGTGAGTACATCCTGAACCCGCTGCAGGAAGAGGTTTCGACCTCGCAGCTGGACCTGGTGCTGGCCGGCACGCAGGAAGGCGTGCTGATGGTCGAATCGGAAGCCCATGAGCTGTCCGAGGAGATCATGCTGGGCGCTGTCACCTTCGGCCATGACGCCATGCAGGCGGTGATCGATGCGATCATCGAGCTGGCCGAGCAGGCCGCGAAGGAGCCGTGGGACCTGACCCCACCGGCCGAGGGGCTGGACAAGCTGCAGGCCCGCGTGGCCGAGCTGGGCCGCGCCAAGCTGGTCGAGGCTTACAAGGAGACCCAGAAGGCCGAGCGCTACGCCAAGGTCGGCGCGGTTAAGGACGAGGTGAAGGCCGCGCTGGCGGGCGAGGAAGGCCTGCCGCTGGACAAGCTGGGTGCGGTGCTGAAGGAGCTGGAGGCCGACGTTGTGCGCGGCGCCATCCTCGACACCGGCCTGCGCATCGATGGCCGCGACACCAAGACCGTCCGTCCGATCGTGTCGGAAGTGGGCGTGCTGCCGCGCACCCACGGCTCGGCGCTGTTCACCCGTGGCGAGACCCAGGCCATCGTCGTGACGACGCTGGGCACCGGCCAGGACGAGCAGATCATCGACGCGCTGGAAGGCGAATACCGCGAAAACTTCATGCTGCACTACAACTTCCCGCCCTATTCGGTCGGTGAAGCGGGCCGCATGGGGTCGCCGGGCCGCCGTGAGATCGGTCATGGCAAGCTGGCCTGGCGCGCCCTGCGCCCGCTGCTGCCGGCGAAGGAAGACTTCCCCTACACCATCCGCATCGTCTCGGAGATCACCGAATCCAACGGTTCCTCCTCGATGGCGACGGTGTGCGGCAGCTCGCTGTCGATGATGGATGCGGGCGTGCCGCTGAAGCGCCCGGTGGCCGGTATCGCCATGGGCCTGATCAAGGAAGGCGACCGTTTCGCCGTCCTGTCGGACATCCTGGGCGACGAGGATCACCTCGGCGACATGGACTTCAAGGTGGCCGGCACCGAGCAGGGTGTGACCTCGCTGCAGATGGACATCAAGATCACCTCGATCACCAAGGAGATCATGAAGATCGCCCTGGATCAGGCGAAGGGTGGCCGGCTGCACATTCTGGGCGAGATGGCCAAGGCACTTACCGGTGCGCGCGAAGGCGTGTCCGAGAATGCGCCGCGCATCACCACCATCAACATCCCGAAGGACAAGATCCGCGACATCATCGGCCCGGGTGGCAAGGTGATCCGCGAGATCTGCGAAGTGACCGGCGCCAAGATCGACATCGACGATGATGGTGTGGTGAAGGTTGCCGCCGTCAGCGACGAGTCGAGCCAGAAGGCGATCAACTGGATCCGAGAGATCGTGGCGGAGCCGGAGGTCGGCGTGATCTACACCGGCAAGGTCGTGAAGGTCATGGATTTCGGCGCCTTCGTGAACTTCCTGGGCCCGAAGGATGGCCTCGTCCACATCTCCGAGCTGGCCGAGGGCCGGGTCGGCAAGGTGACGGATGTGGTCGATGTCGGCGCCACCGTGAAGGTGAAGGTGCTGGGCTTCGATGACCGCGGCAAGGTCAAGCTGTCGATGAAGAAGATCGATCAGGAGACCGGCGAGGACCTGTCGAAGAAGGACGATGCGGCCGAGTAAAACCGGCGCTTGTCTGAACGGCATTGGGGCGGCCCCTTCGGGTGCCGCCTCTTTCGTGTGGGGAGTTTGTATATGGAATTTCCGAGGATCGTCGGGCATCGCGGGGCTGCCGCGCTGGCGCCGGAGAACACGCTGGCCGGTTTCCGCAAGGCCGCCGAGGCCGGTGCCAAAATGGTGGAGCTGGATGCCAAGCTGAGCGCCGACGGCATCGTCATCTGCCACCACGACAATGTGCTGGGGCGGACCAATAATGGCGAGGGTCCGGTGGCGGAGCAGAGCTTCGCCGCGATGCGCGCGCTGGATGCCGGCGGCTGGTTCGGCCCGGATTTCGCTGGCGAGCGCATCCCGACCCTGGCGGAAGCTCTGGAACTGATCGCCAGCCTGGGCATGGGCGTGAATGTCGAGATCAAGCCCTGCCCCGGCCGCGAGCGCGAGACCGCCGCCGCGACGGTGAAGATCGTGCAGGAGCATTGGAAGAGCAATGCCCCCTTCCAGTTCTCCAGCTTCAAGCCGGCGGCGCTGGAAGTGGCACTGGCCGAGGCGTCGGACCTGCCGCGCGGCTATCTGACGGACGATTTCAAGGAAGGCTGGCTGGAGGATGCGGCGCGGCTGAAGTCGGTCAGTGTGAACGGCAATTTCCGCCGCTACACGAAGGAACGGATCGACGCGGTCCATGCCGCCGGCATGAAGGCGCTGGCCTATACGGTGAACGAGCCGGCGGATGCCGCCCGCCTGCTGGCGGACGGCATGGATATCCTGGTCACCGACTGTCCAGACAAGTTGCTGAGGCTGTAGCCCTTACAGCCCGTCGAACAGGGCGGTCGAGAGGTAGCGCTCGGCGAAGGACGGGATGATGACGACGATACGCTTGCCCGCCATCTCCGGCCGCTTGCCGACCTCGATGGCGGCGGCCAGCGCTGCGCCGGAGGAGATGCCAACCGGCAGCCCTTCCAGCCGGGCGGCCTCACGCGCCGTCTTCATCGCCGTCTCGTTGCCGATGCGGATGATTTCGTCGATCAGGCCGGTCTGCAGGATGTCCGGCACGAAGCCCGCACCAATGCCCTGAATCTTGTGCGGGCCCGGCTGGCCGCCGGACAGCACCGGGCTGTCCTCCGGCTCCACCGCCACGGTCAGGAAGTCGGGCTTGCGCTGCTTCAGCACCTCGGACACACCGGTCAGCGTGCCGCCAGTGCCCACACCGCTGATGAGCACATCCGCCGTGCCGGCGGTGTCGGTCCAGATTTCCTCCGCCGTGGTGACACGGTGGATCGCCGGGTTGGCGGCATTCTTGAACTGCTGCGGCATGAAGGCACCCGGCGTGGCGGCGACAATCTCCTCCGCCTTGGCGATGGCGCCCTTCATGCCCTTGTCGGCCGGCGTTAGCTCCAGCTCCGCACCCAGCAGCTTCAGCATCTTGCGGCGCTCGACCGACATGCTCTCCGGCATGGTCAGGATCAGCCGGTAGCCCTTGGCGGCGGCCACCAAGGCCAGCGCGATGCCGGTATTGCCGGAGGTCGGCTCGACAATGACTGCGCCCGGCTTCAGCGCGCCCGCCTTCTCGGCGGCATCGATCATGGCGAAGCCGATGCGGTCCTTCACCGAGGCCAGCGGGTTGAAGAATTCCAGCTTGCCGATGATCTCGGCCTGCACGCCATGCGCCTCGGCCAGCCGGTTCACCCGGACCAGCGGCGTCGCGCCGATGGTGTCCAGGATGCTGTCATAGATCTTGCCGCGAAAGGCTGCCTGCTGCCCTGACATAACACACCTCAAATCAGTGAAATTTTAGAATATACGAATTCGTTACGTATTTGAGCATGCGGTGGGCGAATGGCAAGGACAAACAGAAACCCCCGCGGCTGTGCAGCGCGCGGGGGTCTGAATTTCTGTCAGTATGCGGAAGGCTCAGTCGAAATCCTTCGCCAGCGCCTCGCGCACCGCCTCGGGCATCACCGTCATATGCGGGTAGTTCTCGTGGCTGAAGCCCAGCACCACCTCGGCGCCCGGCTTGCGGAAGGCCGCGATCTGCGCCTCGGTGAAGGGGAAATGCACGAACTGTACGGAGGATGCCTTGCCGTCCGCCGTGGTGCGGTCGAGATCGTCCTCGGCAACACCCTTCACGGTCTCGCCACCGACCTTGATGAACATCTGGTGTTCGATGCCGCCGAGGGTGGCCAGCACACGGCGGCGGCGCACCTCGTCATCGATCTCGAACATCACCGTGGCGACCAGCTCGCGCCCCTGCGGGATCAGCGGGTTGTAGGCGCTCAGCTCGTCCTCGACCTGCTCGTCGCCGCCCTTCTCGATGTAGAGCATCTCCTGAACCTGGCTCAGCATCGTCTCGAAATTCTCGAAATAGAAGGTGGCGTGCGGGCCGACCGCCAGGCGCCGGTTCTTCTTCAGCGCGACGACAGCGCTGCGGCGTTCCTTGCGGATCTTCATGTAGTCAGGCAGCGGCAGGATATCCGCGTGCGTGATCTGCTTTGCCGTAGCAGGCATCATGGGACCTCCGTTTGCGTCGTTGCGAGCGGCCGCCGCTTAGAGCCCGTAGGCCTTGGCGACCAGCTCGATGGGGTGTTCGGACTGGCTGGGAATGGCGGCGTCCTTCTCGATCTCCTCCATCCCCTGCAGGATGTGCAGGCCGGCCAGCGGGCATTCGGAGACGACATATTTGTTCGCCTCCTTCAGCGCCTGCCGGGCAACCGGCTTTCCGACCTTCAGGGCGATGTCGAAATTCTCCTTGAAGATACCCCAGGAGCCGCCATGGCCGGAGCAGCGCTCGATCACAGACACCTTCGTGTCCGGGATCAGGCGCAGCATCTCGGCCGCCTTCTGGCCGATATTCTGGGCGCGGGCGTGGCAGGCGATATGCACGGTCACGCCGCCATCCAGTGCCTGGATGCCCTCGGCCAGCCCTTCCTTTTTGGCGATATCGACGACGTACTCGCTGATATCCTTGGTTGCCGCCGACAGCCGCTTCACATCCTCATCGTCCGGCACGATCAGCGGCCATTCGAATTTCAGCATCAGTGCGCAGGACGGTGTCAGCGCCACGATGTCGTAGCCCTTGTCGATCCAGGGCTTCATTTCCTGGGCGACGGCGCGCGCCTTCTTCGCCACGGATTCGATGTCGCCCTGTTCCAGCTGCGGCATGCCGCAGCAGGACGGATAGACCACCTCGGTCTCGACACCGTTCTTCGCCAGCACCCGGCGCGCGGCCATGCCGGTGTCGGGATTGTTGTAGTTCACGAAGCAGGTGGCGTAGAGCGCCGCCTTGCGGCCGTAGGCCGGGGCGGCCGTATTGACCTCCGGCACGTCGCTCTTGGCGGCGCGGGTGAAGGTCTTGGAATGGAACTTCGGCAGCGCGGCGCGCTTGTCGATGCCGCCGGCCTTCTCCATCAGGCCTCGGGTCGTGCCGTTCTTCAGATCGGTCGCCCAGTTGGCGATGCCGGCGACCGGAGCGGCCAGCTTGCCATTGCGGTCGGTCTCGGTGACCTGCTTCTCGACGAAGGGCGTGCCCTGCTTCTTCCGCTCGACGGCGCGGTAGCGCAGCATCAGGTGCGGGAAGTCCAGGTTGAACTCGTGCGGCGGCACATAGGGACACTTGGTCAGGAAGCACATGTCGCACAGCGTGCAGGCGTCCACGACCGGCTTGAAGTCCGCCGAGCTGACGGAATCCAGCTCGCCCGATTCCGATTCGTCGATCAGGTCGAACAGCCGGGGGAAGCTGTCGCACAGATTGAAGCAGCGGCGGCAGCCATGGCAGATGTCGAATACCCGGCGCAGCTCTTCGTCGAGCTTCGCCTCATCATAGAAATCCGGGTCGGTCCAGGCCAGCGGGTGGCGGGTCGGCGCCTCGAGACTGCCTTCCTTCATGCTGCTTCTCCCCTAAGGCGCGCCTGGATCGTTCCGGCGCGGCAATGATTTAAGGAATGCCTTGAAAGAATAATTTGGAAAAGGCGAAGCTCCCCGCCGGTCGCCTGGCGGGGAGCCTCATCCGGACAGCTTAGCTGTTCAGGCTGTCGAGGGCCTTCTGGAAGCGGCCGGCGTGGCTCTTCTCGGCCTTCGCCAGGGTCTCGAACCAGTCGGCGATCTCGTCGAAGCCTTCCTCGCGGGCGGTACGCGCCATGCCCGGGTACATGTCGGTGTACTCGTGCGTCTCGCCGGCGATGGCGGCCTTCAGGTTCAGGTCGGTGGCGCCGATCGGCTCGCCGGTGGCCGGGTCGCCGACGCTTTCCATGAACTCCAGATGGCCGTGCGCATGGCCGGTCTCGCCCTCGGCGGTCGAGCGGAACACGGCGGCGACGTCGTTATAGCCCTCGACGTCGGCCTTCTGGGCGAAATAGAGGTAGCGGCGGTTCGCCTGGCTCTCGCCGGCGAACGCTTCCTTCAGATTGTCGAAGGTCTTGGAACCCTTCAGATTGGCCATGACTCTCTCCTTCCTGCTCTCGCATGTATGAAGCCGGAGCCGATGCCGTGATGTCCGATTGCGGATCGATGGCTGGGGTTCGGCGCCGGGCTGTCGATCACTTCAACGTGAGTGGATATGGAGCGAAGCCAGAGGCAAGTCAATAGATTTGAATTGTTCCAAACGGAATTTTAACCGCTTGTTACAAAATAATATTTTGAATGAAACTCATTCTCACACGGCCCCGACGCTCATGTCTCGCGGGGTAATTAAATACCGCCTTTTTGCGGCCCTCAGCGGGCCGGCCCCCTCAGCGCGCCGCCTGGGGGTCGCGCCGCACGCGGATAATGACCTCGACGCTGTCGATCGCGGTGCCCTCGGGCGGGGCCGGCAGCTCGCCCAGCGCGATATCGCCGGCCGGGATGTCCATCAGGTCACCGCTGTCGGTGACGAAGAAATGATGGTGCCTGCCGGTGTTGGTGTCGAAATAGGACCGGCTGGCCTCCACCACCACCTCGCGCAGCAGCCCGGATTCGGTGAACTGGTGCAGCGTGTTGTAAACCGTGGCCAGCGAGACCGGCACCCTGGCTTCCAGCGCCTCGCCATGCAGCTGTTCGGCGGTCACATGGCGGTCGCCATTGCCGAACAGCAGCTGTGCCAGCGCCAGGCGCTGGCGGGTCGGGCGCAGCCCGGCCGCCTTCAGCCGCTCGATGTTGTGGGTGTGGGTACGGGGTCTGTCCATGCTTCTTTGCCTGCCTGCGGCGCCGTGCCTGCGGGAAATCTGATATATTTATATATAGTCGTTCTAAAAGATGTCCATGCCGCTGCGCAAGGCCCGGCTTTCGGTTCTGTTACACTTCGACGCCGTTTCAATAAACCGGCGGGGGTTGCGTCGTGCCGCCGGGCCTGCCATTTGTGGTTTCGCTGGAACGCGCTGTTCGGCTAGAATCGCTGGCCATGGAGGGCTGGCGGGCGCGTTACGGCGTGCATTGCCAGATATGGCCGCAAGCAAACAGGAAAGAAGCCTCAGCCAACATGGCCGACCGTAAGCAAACATACGATTATCAGGATCTGCTTGCCTGTGCGCATGGCGATCTGTTCGGACCCGGTAACGCGCAGCTGCCGCTGCCGCCCATGCTGATGTTCGACCGCATCACGGAAATCCGCGAGGAAGGCGGCGAGCATGGCAAGGGTATCGTGACCGCTGAATTCGACATCAAGCCGGACCTCTGGTTCTTCAAATGCCATTTCGAGAATGACCCGGTGATGCCGGGCTGCCTCGGCATGGATGCGCTGTGGCAGCTGCTGGGCTTCTTTCTGGGCTGGGGCGGTTCGCCTGGCGCCGGGCGCGCGCTGGCCGTGGGCGAGGTGAAGTTCATGGGCCAGGTGCTGCCGACCGCGAAGAAGGTGGTCTATGCGCTGGACATCAAGCGTGTCATCCGCCGCAAGCTGGTGCTGGGCATCGCCGATGGCCGGGTGATCTGCGACGGCGAGACGATCTACGAGGCGAAGGATATCCGCGTCGGGCTGTTCCAGCCGGAAACCGCCCCGGCGGCGGCTATGGCGGCAGGGAGCTGAGCCATGCGTCGTGTTGTCGTTACCGGTCTCGGCGTCATCTCCTCCATCGGCAACAGCGCCGATGAGGTCTCCAGCGCGCTGCGCGCCGGCAAATCGGGGATCGTCCCGGCCGAGGACTACAAGGAAATGGGATTCCGCTGCCAGGTGCACGGCTCCCTGAAGATCGACCTGGAAGAGACGATCGACCGCAAGCTGCTCCGCTTCATGGGGCCGGGTGCTGCGTACAACTACCTCGCCATGGAACAGGCCATCGCCGATTCCGGGCTGGAGGAGAAGGACGTCGTCAATCCGCGCACCGGCCTGATCATGGGCTCGGGCGGGCCGTCCACCAGCAACATGATGCTGGCCTTCGACACGGCGCGCGAGAAGGGGCCGAAGCGGTTCGGCCCGTACCAGGTGCCTCTCTGCATGTCCAGCACCAACTCCGCCTGCCTCTCGACCTTCTACCAGATCAAGGGCGTGAATTATTCGATCAGCTCCGCCTGCTCGACTTCGGCGCATTGCATCGGCAACGCGGCGGAACTGATCCAGCTCGGCAAGCAGGACATCGTCTTCGCCGGCGGCGGTGAGGAGCTGCACTGGACTATGTCGGTGCTGTTCGACGCCATGGGCGCCATGTCCTCCAAGTACAATGACACGCCGGAAAAGGCGTCCCGGCCCTACGATGCCGGGCGTGACGGCTTCGTGATCTCCGGCGGCGGCGGCGTGCTGGTTCTGGAAGAGCTGGAGCATGCCAAGGCGCGTGGCGCCAAGATCTATGCCGAGGAGGTAGGCGATGGCGCCACCTCCGACGGTCATGACATGGTGCAGCCCTCGGGCGAGGGTGCGGTGCGCTGCATGCAGATGGCGCTGCACGGCGTCGAGGGGAAGGTCGATTACGTGAACACTCACGGCACCGCGACGCCGGTGGGCGACCAGCGCGAGACCGATGCGCTGCGCCAGGTGTTCGCCGAGGACATGCCCGTCATCGCCTCCACCAAGTCGCTGACCGGCCATTCCCTGGGGGCGGCCGGCGTGCATGAGGCGATCTACACGCTGCTGATGATGCGCGACGGGTTCATCGCCGCGTCCGCCAATATCGAGACCATCGACGAGGCGTTTGCCGACCTGCCCATCGCCCGGACGGCCATGGACAAGCAGATCGACCTCGCCCTTTCCAACAGTTTCGGCTTTGGCGGCACCAATGCTGTCCTGGCCCTTCGGCGCTATAACGGCTGACATACATGGCAAGCATCGACAAACCGCTGACCGACTCCGCC
This sequence comes from Oceanibaculum sp., assembly GCF_022449305.1. Classification (NCBI taxonomy): domain Bacteria; kingdom Pseudomonadati; phylum Pseudomonadota; class Alphaproteobacteria; order Rhodospirillales; family Oceanibaculaceae; genus Oceanibaculum; species Oceanibaculum sp. Next base: position 109,900 of record NZ_JAKUSO010000004.1, read on the forward strand.
GCTCCGGCAGCGGACGGTGCCGCGCCGCAGCCGCTGATGGCCGGCAAGCGCGGGCTGATCATGGGCGTCGCCAACGACCATTCGATTGCCTGGGGCATTGCCAGGGCGCTGGCCGCGCATGGCGCGGAACTGGCCTTCACCTACCAGTCGGACTCCTTCGCCCGGCGGGTCGGTCCACTGGCGGAATCCGTCGGCTCCGACATCACCCTGTCCTGTGACGTGGTGTCGGAAGCCAGCATCGATTCCGCCTTCGAGGGGCTGGCGAAGCGCTGGGACCGGCTGGATTTCGTGGTCCATGCCATCGCCTATTCCGACAAGACGGAGCTGAAGGGGCGCTATCTCGACACCACGCGCGACAATTTCCGCCGCACGCTGGATATCTCCTGCTTCTCCTTCACCAACATCGCCAAGCGCGCCGCCCCGCTGATGAGCGACGGCGGCAGCCTGGTGACGCTGTCCTATCTGGGCGCGGAGCGGGTGACGCCGAACTACAATGTCATGGGCGTGGCCAAGGCGGCGCTGGAGGCGAGCGTGCGCTACCTCGCCGTCGATCTGGGCGAGAACAACATCCGGGTGAACGCGATCTCCGCCGGGCCGATGCGCACGCTGGCGGGCTCGGCGATCAGCGATGCCCGCTATGTGTACCGCTTCACCCAGACCCATTCGCCGCTGCGCCGCAACGTCACGCTGGACGAGATCGGCGGCGCCGGCCTCTATCTGCTCAGCGACCTGTCGGCGGGTGTCACCGGCGAGGTGCTGTATGTGGATTCCGGCTTCAACGTGACGGCGATACCGCAGCCCGGCCGGGAGCAGGCGCCGGAAGAGGCCTGACCGTCCCGCTGACCCCATTACCCTGGGGGAGTGGCCCATGGAACTGAACGACGAGCAATTCCACCGCTATGCCCGCCATCTCATCCTCGATGAGGTCGGGGAGGAGGGGCAGGAGAAGCTGCTGGGCGCGCGGGTGCTGGTCATCGGTGCCGGCGGTCTCGGCGCGCCGCTGCTGATGTATCTGGCCGCCGCCGGTGTCGGCACGCTGGGCGTCGTCGATTACGATGAGGTCGAGCTGTCCAATCTGCAGCGCCAGATCATCCATGGCACCGCCGATCTGGGCCGGTTGAAGGTGGACAGCGCCATCGACACGGTGCGGGCGCTCAATCCCGGCATCGACATCATCGCCCACCGCGAGAAGCTGACGCAGGACAATGTGGCGGCGCTGGTCGCCGACTATGACATCATCGCTGACGGGTCGGATAATTTCGACTGCCGTTATCTGCTGAATGATGCCTGTTATTTCGCGCGGAAGACGCTGGTCTCCGGGGCGCTGCTGCGCTTCGAGGGGCAGATTTCCGTGTTCAAGGCACATGAGGCCGGCTGCCCCTGCTACCGCTGCCTGTTCCCGGAAAAGCCGCCCGCCGACCTGATCCCGCGCTGTTCCCAGGCGGGTATTCTGGGCGCGGTCGCCGGTGTCATCGGCACGTTGCAGGCCACCGAAATCCTGAAGGAAATCCTCGGCCTCGGCGACAGCCTCGCCGGCCGGCTGATGCTCTATGACGCGCTGTCCAGCCGGTTCCAGACGGTGAAGATCCCCAAGGACCCGGACTGCCCGCTCTGCGGGACAGCCCCCAGCATCACGGAGATCCGGCAGGTCGCCTGAAGGCGATTCATCTCAGGCCGGTCCAACGCCATACCCGCCCATCTATCGCCGCCAGCCCGCACAGGATGCCGGCAAGGCCCAGCATCTGCATCGGCGCCAGCCGTTCGCCCAGCACCAGCGCTCCCAGCAGGATGGCGCTGGCCGGCACCAGGAAGGTAACCAGCGCGACATTGGTTGCGCCTGCCTTCGCCAGGATGCGGAAGAAGATCACATAGGCGAGCGCCGTGCTTGCCACCGCCAGGGCTATGATGGCGGCGATGGCCTCGGCCGGCGGCATCGGCAGGCTCCAGGGCGCCTGGAATATCAGGATAATTGGCGTGAGGATCAGCGCCGACATGGAAAGCTGCCCGCAGGCCAGCGCCATCGGCGGGCGGTCACGGAATCGCCGGCCGAAGATATTGGCGCAGCCATAGGAGAAGGCTGCCCCGACAATGGCGAGCTGCGCCAGCGTGGTACCCAATCCAGACCCGCCGAGGCTGGCCAGCGCGTCCGGCCCGATCATCGCCACCACACCGGCAAGCCCGATCAGCAGCCCGGCCAGCTTCGCCCCGGTGATGCGTTCGTCCCGCGTCAGCGCATGCGCCAGCAGTACGGTGAAGAAGGGCGTCGTCGCGTTCAGGATGCCGGCCAGGCTGGCGCCGATCTCCTGCTGGCCCCAGAAGATCAGCGCGAAGGGGGCGACATTGTTCAGCATCCCCATCACCGCGACCTCGCGCCAGAATCGCCCGTCGCGCGGCAGCCGGACGCCGAAGGCCGGCAGCAGCGCCAGCAGGATGGCGGCGGCGATGCAGACGCGCAGCCAGACCACCACCAGCGGCGGCACATGGGTGACGGCGATCTTGGCGAACAGGAAGGAGCCGCCCCACAGCACCGACAGGACGATCAGCAGCAGCCATTCCGTTGGCCCCATCAGCGGGGCAGGCACGGTCGGACGCATCGCGGTGTTCCTTGGTCGTTGCCGGAAGGGGCAATGAACGGGATGGCAAGGGCTGCCGCCACCCGCTTCTTGCGCGGATGGTTAGAACATCTGCTCCAGCACGCGGTCGGGCGGGGTGTGGCCGTCGATGAAGGTCTTGATGTTGATGATGACCTTCTCGCCCATATCGATGCGGCCCTCGATGGTGGCCGAGCCCATATGCGGCATCAGCACCACATTGTCGAGTTCCAGCAGCTTCGGGTTGATCGCCGGCTCGTGCTCGAACACATCGAGGCCGGCACCGGCGATCTCGCGCCCGGCCAGCGCGCGTGCCAGCGCATTCTCGTCGATCACCTCGCCGCGCGAGGTGTTCACGACGAAGCTGGTCGGGCGCAGCAGCTTCAGCCGCCGGGCGGAGAGCAGGTGATAGGTTGCCGGCGTGTGCGGGCAGTTGATCGAGATCACATCCATGCGGGCCAGCATCTGGTCCAGGCTTTCCCAGTATGTGGCCTCCAGCTCGGCCTCGATGTCGGGATGGACGCGCCGCCGGTTGTGGTAGTGGATCGACAGGCCGAAGCCCCGCGCGCGCTTCGCCACTGCCTGGCCGATCCGGCCCATGCCGATGATGCCCAGCCGCTTGCCGCCGATGCGGTGGCCCAGCATCAGCGTCGGCCCCCAGCCCTCCCAGGTGCCGGAGCGCACAAGCCGCTCGCCCTCGGTCAGCCGGCGCGACACGGCAAGCACCAGCGCCATCGTCATATCGGCGGTGTCTTCGGTCAGCACGCCCGGTGTGTTGGTGACGGTGATGCCCTTCTGCCGGGCCGTCGCCAGGTCGATGTGATCGACGCCGGTGCCGAAGGAGGCGATGAGCCGCAGCTGCGGGCCGGCCTGCGCCAGGATGCGGGCATCCACGCGGTCGGTAACGGTCGGCACCAGCACATCGGCCACCTTCACCGCCTCGATCAGCTCCGCCGGGGTCATCGGCCGGTCGTCGAGGTTCAGGCGCGCGTCGAACAGCTCCATCATGCGGGTCTCGACCGCGTCCGGCAGCTTGCGGGTGACCACGATGGTCGGTTTCTTGGCGCTGTTCGGCATTGTCCCGTCCCTGCCTTCCTCTTGGGCCTTCCTCTTGACCCTGTTTCCAGCCCTGCCCTTGCGACAGACCCTAGCATGATGTAGCGCAGGCGCGCATCCCGCCCGCTTGACCTGTACCGGGTGAAAGCTGCACCGTTATAATACGCCGTCTGCTAGGGTCCAGCTTTCCGATACGCATCCGCCGCCGAATCGATGACATCAGCCACATTGCCCCGCCGAATCCTCCTGCCTGCGCTGGCCTGCCTTGCGATGCTGGTGGCGCTGCTGCCGGCGCTGGTCCAGGCGCAGCAGAGCCCCTCCGGCCTGCCGATCCCGCGCTTCGTCTCGCTGCGCTCCGGCGAGGTGAACATCCGCACCGGCCCCGGCGTGCGCTACCCCATCGACTGGGTATTCCTGCGCAAGGACATGCCGGTGGAGATCGTCGCCGAGTTCGATACCTGGCGGCGCATCCGCGATGTCGAGGGCACCGAGGGCTGGGTGCATCAGAGCCTGCTGTCGGGCAAGCGCACCATCGTCTTCACCGCGCCGCTCGCCAGCCTACGCCGCGAGCCGACGGAAAGCGCGCCGCTGGTAGCAAAGGTGGAACCCGGCGTGATCGGCGAACTGCAGGAATGCCGCCCCGCCTGGTGCCGGGTCAAGGCGGCGGGCCTTACCGGCTGGGTGCAGCCGATCGAGACCTGGGGCGTCTATCCTGACGAATGGATGCGCTAGAGATTCTTTCTTTGTTAACCGCTGTCGGGTAAATCCTTGGCGGACCGATCATCCAGACCCACATGGCAGGGCATGTCCGACGGACCGCTTCATCTCTACCGGCAGCAAAAGGCCGAGGGCGCGCTGAAGCCCGACCAGCATCAGGAACTGGCGGTCGAGAAGCTGCAGAGCCTGCATAATGCCTTGAAGAACCACCGCCCGAATGGCGGTGGCGAGGAAGGCTGGTTCGCGCGCTTCGGCTTCGGGCGTCGGCACAAGGATGTCACGCCGCCGCCGCAGGGCATTTATTTCTACGGCCCGGTCGGGCGCGGCAAATCCATGGTGATGGATTTGTTCTTCGCCGGCGCGCCGGTCGAGAAGAAGCGCCGCGTGCATTTCCACGAATTCATGGCCGAGGTACATGGCCGCCTGCACCGGCTGCGCCAGCAGGCGAAGAAGGAAGGCGGCGACCCGATCCCGCCGACCGCGAAGGAGATCGCCGCCGAGGCCTGGCTGCTCTGCTTCGACGAGTTCGACGTGAACGACATCGCCGATGCGATGATCCTGGGCCGGCTGTTCGAGGCGCTGTTCGCGCTGGGCGTCGTCGTGGTCGCCACCTCCAACAAGGCGCCGGACGATCTTTATAAGGGCGGGCTGCAGCGCGAGCGCTTCCTGCCCTTCATCGACCTCGTAAAGCAGAAGCTGGACGTACTGTCGGTCAGCGGCGACACCGACTACCGGCTCGACCGGCTGCGCGGCATGCCGGTCTATCATGCGCCGCTGGACGAGAAGGCCGCCGCGGCACTGGAAAATATCTTCCGCGAGTTGACCGATGGCGCGTCCGGCGCGCCGGACAGTGTCAGCGTGCTGGGCCGCCTCGTGCCGGTGCCAAAGGCGGCGCGCGGCGTTGCCTGGTTCTCCTTCGACGATCTGTGTCGCAAGGCGCTGGGCGCGTCGGACTATCTCGCCATCGCCGACCGCTACCACACGGTCATTGTCGAGGGCATCCCGCGCCTCGGCAAGGAGAACCGCAACGAGGCCCGGCGCTTCATCCACCTGGTCGATGCGCTGTACGAGCGCAAGGCGAACTTCGTCTGCTCCGCCGAATCGGCGCCGGAGACGCTGTATCGGGAGGGCGATGGCGCCTTCGAGTTCCAGCGCACGGTCAGCCGCCTGATGGAGATGCAGTCAGCCGATTACATCGCTGCCCCGCATCTGGGCCGGGCGACGGAATCGGCCGAGCCCGAAGCCGTGGCGGCAGCACAATGAGCGATTCTGGAGAAGGGATTGTTTCAGCGACCGCTTTCCCTTGCCCCCTCCTCGGAATCGCGCTAGTAACCCGACACTTTTTCGCGGCGCGGCAGGCCATGGCGGCACGCGCGATGACCGGCCTTTGGCGGCCGGCCACCGGGCAGCCGGTAACAGAGTCTGACGCGGCGCAGGCCGTAAGGTTTTGTCAATAGACGGCCCTTACCATCGCAAGCGGAGCGGATTCATGGCACGGAACAAGATCGCACTCGTCGGCGCCGGCAATATCGGCGGCACCCTCGCCCTTCTGGCAGGCCTGAAGGAGCTGGGCGACATCGTCCTGTTCGACATTGCCGAGGGCATGCCGCAGGGCAAGGCGCTGGACATCGCGCAGGCCTCCCCGGTCGAGGATTTCGACGCGGCGGTTTCCGGCACCAACGACTATGCCGATCTGAAGGGTGCCGATGTCGTCATCGTCACCGCCGGCGTGCCGCGCAAGCCGGGCATGAGCCGCGACGACCTGGTCGGTATCAACACCAAGGTCATGCGCTCGGTCGGCGCCGGCATCAAGGCGCACTGCCCCGATGCCTTCGTGATCTGCATCACCAACCCGCTGGACGTGATGGTCGGCGTGCTGCGCGAGGCCTGCGGCCTGCCGCACGAGAAGGTCGTCGGCATGGCCGGCGTGCTGGACTCGGCGCGCTTCCGCTATTTCCTGGCCGAGGAATTCAAGGTCTCGGTCGAGGATGTGAACGCCTTCGTGCTGGGCGGCCATGGCGACACGATGGTGCCGCTGGTGCGCTATTCCGCCGTCGCCGGCATCCCGGTGCCGGACCTGATCAAGTTGGGCTGGTCCACGCAGGAGAAGATCGACCAGATCGTGCAGCGTACCCGTGATGGCGGTGCGGAGATCGTCGGTCTGCTGAAGACCGGCTCGGCCTTCTACGCGCCGGCCTCCTCGGCGATCCAGATGGCCGAGAGCTACCTGCGCGACAAGAAGCGCGTGCTGCCCTGCGCCGCCTATGTGAAGGGCGCCTACGGCCTCGACGGTCTGTATGTCGGCGTGCCGGTGGTGATCGGCGCGAAGGGCGTCGAGCGCATTGTCGAGATCGAACTGAATGCCGACGAGAAGAAGATGTTCGACCATTCGGTCGGTGCCGTGAAGGCGCTGGTCGAGGTCGTGAAGAACATGGACGCCTCGGCGGGCTGAATATGAAGGAGCGCCCTTGGCTTGGTTGAACCCGGGCCATTGGGTGTTAGAGTACCGGAGGGCCGGCGGAGAGGCGCAGGAGTGGGGCCTGCGTTGCACCGCCGGTCGATGGCGCATCCGCTTCCCCCCACATCGATGCAATTGCCGGGAAGGCTGACCGCATGAATATCCACGAATACCAGGCCAAGCAGCTCATGGCGAAATACGGCGTCGCCGTGCCCAAGGGCGGCGTCGCCTACACCGCCGCGCAGGCGGCCGAGGTGGCCAAGAGCCTTGGTGGCCCCGTCTATGTCGTGAAGTCGCAGATCCATGCGGGCGGCCGTGGCGCCGGGCGCTTCAAGGACGATCCGAACGGCAAGGGCGGCGTGCGCGTCGTGAAGTCGGTCGATGACGTCCAGGCCAATGCCCAGGCGATGATCGGCAAGGTGCTGGTCACCAAGCAGACCGGTGCCGAAGGCAAGGAAGTGACACGGGTCTATGTCGAGGAAGGCTGCGACATCAAGCGCGAGCTCTATCTCGGTATGCTGATCGACCGCGCCACCAGCCGCATCACCGTGATGGCCTCGACCGAAGGCGGCATGGAGATCGAGGAGGTTGCGGCCGAGCATCCGGAGAAGATCCTGAAGGTCGCCATCGACCCGGCCACCGGCATGCAGGCCTTCCACGCCCGCCAGATCGCCTTCGGCCTCGGCCTTGAGGGCAAGCAGGTGAACGCGGCGGTGAAGTTCATGCTGGCCATGTACAAGGCCTTCACCGAGCTGGATTGCTCCATCGTCGAGATCAACCCGCTGGTCGTCACCGGCGACGGCAGCGTCATCGCGCTCGACGCCAAGGTGAACTTCGACGACAACGCGCTGTTCCGCCATGCGGACATCGAGGAGCTGCGCGACGAGGATGAAGAGAATCCGATGGAGCTGGAGGCCACCAAGCACGGCCTCAACTATGTGAAGCTGGACGGCAATATCGGCTGCATGGTGAACGGCGCTGGCCTTGCCATGGCGACCATGGATATCATCAAGCTCTATGGCGGCGAGCCGGCCAACTTCCTGGATGTCGGCGGCGGCGCCACCAAGGAGCGTGTGACCACCGCCTTCAAGATCATCCTGTCCGACCCGAATGTCGAAGGCATCCTGGTGAACATCTTCGGCGGCATCATGCGCTGCGACGTGATCGCGGAAGGCGTGGTGGCGGCGGCCCGCGAGGTCAGCCTGCATGTGCCTCTTGTGGTGCGCCTGGAAGGCACCAATGTCGAGCTTGGCAAGAAGATCCTGTCCGAATCCGGGCTGCCGATCATTTCCGCCGATAACCTGGCCGACGCGGCCGAAAAGGTCGTCAAGGCCGTGAAGGAGGCCCAGTAATGGCTGTTCTGGTCGATCGCAACACCAAGGTCATCTGCCAGGGCTTCACCGGCGCGCAGGGCACCTTCCATTCCGAGCAGGCGATTGCCTACGGCACCAGGATGGTCGGCGGCGTGACCCCCGGTAAGGGCGGCACCACACATCTCGACCTGCCGGTGTTCGACACAGTCGCCGACGCGGTCGCCAAGACCGGCGCCGACGCCTCGGTGATCTACGTCCCGCCGCCCTTCGCGGCGGACGCCATCCTGGAAGCGGTGGACGCGGAAATCCCGCTGGTCGTGTGCATCACCGAAGGTATCCCGGTAATCGACATGGTGGCGGTGAAGCGCGCGCTGGCCGGCTCGAAGACCCGCCTGGTCGGGCCGAACTGCCCGGGTGTCATCACGCCGGACCAGTGCAAGATCGGCATCATGCCGGGCCATATCCACCGGCCGGGCAAGATCGGCATCGTCAGCCGGTCGGGCACGCTGACCTATGAAGCCGTCGCGCAGACCACGGCGGCCGGCCTCGGCCAGTCCACCTGCATCGGCATCGGCGGCGATCCGGTGAACGGCACCAACTTCATCGACTGCCTCGATATGTTCCTGGGCGATCCCGATACCCAGGGCATCATCATGATCGGCGAAATCGGCGGTTCCGCCGAGGAAGAGGCAGCCGAATTCCTGAAGCAGAGCAAGGTGAAGAAGCCGGTGGTCGGCTTCATCGCCGGCGTCACGGCCCCGCCGGGCCGGCGCATGGGGCATGCCGGCGCGATCATCGCCGGCGGCAAGGGCGGTGCCGGGGACAAGATGGAGGCCATGCGTTCGGCCGGCATCACGGTCGCGGATTCCCCGGCCAGCCTCGGCAGCAGCATGCTGTCCCTGATGAAGGGCTAGCGTCGTCAATTGACAAGGGAGCGCGGCGGACGCGCCGCGCCACAAGGCGCCATGGCAAATAGCATCGATATCGATTCCGTTTTCTCCGGCGCGAACGCGCCATTCATCGCCGAGCTGTACGCCCGGTACCTGGACAATCCCGGCTCGGTGGATGCCAGCTGGCAGGCCGTGTTCGGCGAACTGACCGAGGCCAATGGCGTCGCGGTCGAACAGCCGAGCTGGTCAAAGGACCGCACCCGCATTATCGGCGTGCCAGACCCCGAAGCGGCAAAGCCGGTCAAGGGGAAGGCGAATGGCGCCGCCCCGGCAATGTCCGAGGCGGAGGTCAAGGCCGCGGCCATGGATTCGATCCGGGCGCTGATGATCATCCGCGCCTACCGGGCGCGCGGCCATCTGGTGTCCAACCTCGATCCGCTGGGTCTTGCCGGCACGCGCTTCCCGCATCCGGAACTCGACCCCGCGCATTTCGGCTTCACCGAGGCCGACATGGACCGGCCGATCTATCTGGCCAATGTGCTGGGCCGGGAAAAGGCGTCGCTGCGCGAGATCATGTCGATCCTGCGCGACACCTATTGCGGCAATATCGGCGTCGAATATACCCATATTTCCGACCCGGCGAAGAAGGCCTGGCTGCAGGAGCGCATCGAGGGCATCCGCAACCACACCGAATTCACCGAGAACGGCAAGAAGGCGATCCTGGAGCGGCTGACCGCGGCCGAATCCTTCGAGCGCTTCCTGCATGTGAAGTACACCGGCACCAAGCGCTTCGGCCTGGATGGCGGTGAGGCGGCGATTCCGGCGCTGGAGCAGATCGTCAAGCGCGGCGGTCAGCTCGGCGTCCAGGAGATCGTCGTCGGAATGGCCCATCGTGGCCGCCTGAACGTGCTGACCAATTTCATGGGCAAGCCGTTCCGCGCGGTCTTCTCGGAGTTCCAGGGCAACCCGGCGAACCCGTCGGATGTGCAGGGCTCGGGCGACGTGAAGTACCATCTCGGCACCTCGACTGACCGCGAGTTCGACGGCAAGTCGGTGCATCTGTCGCTGACCGCCAACCCCTCGCATCTGGAAGTCGTCGATGCGGTGGTGCTGGGCAAGGTGCGCGCCAAGCAGACGCAGCTGAAGGACACCGAGCGCCGCAAGGTGCTGGGCCTGCTGATCCACGGCGATGCCGCCTTCGCCGGCCAGGGCATCGTGGCCGAATGTTTCGGCATGTCGGAGCTGAAGGGCTACCGCACCGGCGGCACCCTTCACCTGATCATCAACAACCAGATCGGCTTCACCACCAGCCCGGCCTATTCGCGCTCCTCGCCCTATCCGAGCGATGTGGCGAAGATGGTCGAGGCGCCGATCTTCCATGTGAATGGCGACGACCCGGAATCGGTCGTCCATGTCGCCCGCATCGCCACCGAGTTCCGCCAGGAATTCGGCAGCGACGTGGTCATCGACATGTTCTGCTACCGCCGCTTCGGCCATAACGAAGGCGACGAGCCGGCCTACACCCAGCCGCTGATGTACGACGCCATCGGCCAGCACACCTCGGTGCGCAAGCTCTATGCCCAGCGCCTGGTCGAGGAAAAGCTGCTGACGCAGGACGAGGCCGACCAGGTCGAGAAGGACTTCATGGCCCATCTGGAGGAGGAATTCCAGGCGGCCAACAGCTACAAGCCGAACAAGGCGGACTGGCTGGAAGGCGCGTGGGCCGGCATGGAGACGGCGTCGGGCGATGACCGGCGTGGCGAGACGGCGGTGCCGCTGGAAAAGCTGCGCGAGATCGGCCTGAAGCTGTGCGAGATCCCCGAGGGCGTCGAGGCGAACCGCAAGCTGGTCCGCCAGATGGAAGACCGCAAGAAGCGCCTGGAAGCCGGCGAGAATCTCGACTGGGCGACCGGCGAGGCTCTGGCCTTCGGTACGCTGCTGACCGAGGGCTATCCGGTGCGCCTGTCTGGCCAGGACAGCGGCCGTGGCACCTTCTCGCAGCGCCATGCCGTGGTCATCGACCAGAAGACGGAGGAGCGCTACATCCCGCTGGCGAACCTGTCGGAAAACCAGGCGCAGTTCGAGGTGATCGACAGCCCGCTGGCCGAGATGTCGGTGCTGGGCTTCGAATATGGCTACACCCTGTCGGAGCCGCGGGCCCTGGTGCTGTGGGAAGCGCAGTTCGGCGATTTCGCCAACGGCGCGCAGGTCGTCATCGACCAGTTCATCAGCTCCGGCGAGAACAAGTGGCTGCGCATGTCGGGTCTCGTCATGCTGCTGCCGCACGGTTATGAGGGCCAGGGGCCGGAACATTCCTCGGCCCGGCTGGAGCGCTATCTCCAGCAGTGCGCGGAAGACAATATGCAGGTGGTGAACATCACCACCCCGGCGAACTACTTCCACGCCCTGCGCCGTCAGCTGCACCGGAAGTTCCGCAAGCCGCTGATCATCATGACGCCGAAGTCACTGCTGCGGCACAAGCTGGCGGTCTCCACCCTGGCCGACATGGCCGAGGGCACGACCTTCCACCGGGTGCTCTACGACAACGAGATCCTGTGCGACGACAAGGATGTGAAGCGCGTCGTGCTGTGCTCCGGCAAGGTCTATTACGACCTGTATGAGGAGCGGGCGAAGCGCGGCATCAAGGACGTGTTCTTCCTGCGCCTTGAGCAGCTCTATCCGTTCCCGCACAAGGCGCTGGCGGCGGAGCTGAAGCGCTTCCCGAAGGCCGAGGTGGTCTGGTGCCAGGAAGAGCCGGAGAACATGGGTTCCTGGACCTTCGTGGACCGCAAGATCGAGGCGGTGCTGACCGAGATCGGCGCCAAGCACAAGCGCCCGGTCTATGTCGGCCGGCCGGCGGCGGCGGCGACCGCGACCGGTCTGCTGAAGCGGCACAATATGGAGCAGGCGAAGCTGGTGGAGGAGGCCCTGACGGGCAAGCTCTGACCGGCGCAACGGGTATCGGCGCCAGATAAGGCGCCGCAGGACAGGCAAACCGGCCCTCTCCCGCATGGAGGGGCCGGCCAACGAAGCGGAGAAGGCATGGCCACCGAAATCAAGGTTCCGACGCTGGGCGAATCGGTCACCGAGGCGACTGTCGCCAAATGGATGAAGAAGGTGGGCGACGCCGTCGCCATGGACGAGCCGCTGGTCGAGCTTGAGACCGACAAGGTGACGCTGGAGGTGAACGCCTCCGCCGCCGGCGTGCTGGCCGAGATCGCCGTGAAAGAAGGCGCCAATGTCGAGGTCGGCGCCCTGCTCGGCACCATCGACGAGAAGGCGACCGCCGCTCCTGCCGCCGGCAAGCCGGCTGCCAAGGAAGAGCCGAAGAAGGAAGAGGCCAAGGCTGCTCCCGCGCCTGCGGCGGCTCCCGCCGCGCCGAAGCCGGCACCTGCCCCGGCCCCGGCTGCTGCCGCTCCGGCGTCTGCCACCTACGACAAGGTGCTGTCGCCTGCGGTGAAGAAGCTGATCGACGAGCACAATCTCGATCCGCGCAAGATTCAAGCCTCCGGCAAGGATGGCCGCCTGGTAAAGGAAGATGTGCAGAAGGCCATCGAGGCCGGCACCGCCAAGGTGATCTATGGCGCCCCTGCTGCGGGCGGCGCTGCCCCGGCGGCCCCGAAGGCCCCGCGCGCCGACCGCGAGGATGAGGAGCGGGTGCGCATGACGCGCCTGCGCCAGCGTATCGCCCAGCGCCTGAAGGAGGCGCAGAACACGGCGGCGATGCTGACCACCTTCAACGAGATCGACATGACGAACGTCATGGCGCTGCGCAACCAGTTCAAGGACGAGTTCGAGAAGAAGCACGGCGTGAAGCTGGGCTTCATGTCCTTCTTCGTGAAGGCCGCCATCGCCGCGCTGAAGGAGCTGCCGGCGGTGAATGCCGAGATCGACGGCGACGACATCATCTACAAGAACTACTACGACATTGGCGTTGCCGTCGGCACGCCGCAGGGTCTGGTGGTGCCGGTGCTGCGCGGGGCGGATCACCTGTCCTTCGCCGGTGTCGAAAAGGCGATCAACGAGCTGGGCGTGAAGGCCCGCGACGGCAAGCTGTCGCTGGACGACATGTCGGGCGGTACCTTCACCATCTCGAATGGCGGCGTCTATGGCTCGCTGATGTCCACGCCGATCCTGAACCCGCCGCAGTCTGGCATCCTGGGCATGCACAAGATCCAGAAGCGCCCGATGGCGATCGGCGACAAGGTCGAGATCCGGCCGATGATGTATGTGGCGCTCAGCTACGACCACCGCATCATCGACGGCCGCGAGGCGGTCACCTTCCTGGTGCGCCTGAAGGATGCCGTGGAAGACCCGCAGCGCCTGCTGCTGGACATGTAATCGGCTTACGAAACTCTTAAGGAACCATCATGGCTGACAGCTTCGACCTTGTGGTGATCGGCAGCGGCCCCGGCGGCTATGTGGCGGCAATCCGCGCCGCACAGCTCGGTATGAAGGTCGCCTGCGTGGAGAAGCGCGCCACGCTGGGCGGCACCTGCCTGAATATCGGCTGTATCCCGTCCAAGGCCCTGCTGGCCGCCTCGGAGAAGTATCACGAGGCGGTGGACGGGCTGGCCGCCTTCGGCGTCGATGTCGGCAAGCCGAAGCTGAACATGAAGCAAATGATGGCGCACAAGGACGGTGTCGTTGCCTCCAACGTCAATGGCGTCGCCTTCCTGTTCAAGAAGAACAAGATCGAGCAGGTCGTCGGTACCGGTTCCATCCCGAAGGCCGGCGAGGTGCTGGTGACGGCGGACGACGGCAAGACCCGCACGCTGAAGGCCGGCAAGATCCTGATCGCCACCGGCTCGGAATCGACCCCGCTGCCGGGCGTGGAGATCGACGAGAAGCAGATCGTTACCTCCACCGGGGCGCTGGACCTTACCAGCGTGCCGAAGCATCTGGTGGTGATCGGCGGCGGCGTGATCGGGCTGGAAATGGGCTCGGTCTGGCGCCGTCTCGGTGCCGAGGTGACCGTTGTCGAATTCCTCGACCGCATCGTCCCGACCATGGATGGCGATATCGGCAAGCAGTTCCAGCGCGTGCTGACCAAGCAGGGCTTCAAGTTCATGCTGGGCAGCAAGGTTACCGGCGCCAAGAAGGCGAAGACCGGCGTCACCCTGACGGTCGAGCCCGCTGCCGGCGGCAAGGCCGAGGAACTGAAGGCCGATGTGGTGCTGGTCGCCATCGGCCGCCGCCCCTACACCCAGGGCCTCGGCCTCAACAAACTGGGCGTGGCGATGGACAAGCGCGGCTTCATCCAGGTCGATGAGGATTACCAGACCAGCGTGAACGGCATCTACGCCATCGGCGATGCGATTCCGGGGCCGATGCTGGCGCACAAGGCGGAGGAGGACGGCATCGCCGCCGTCGAAATCATGGCCGGTGAGGCCGCCCATGTGGATTACGACCTTGTACCGGGCATCGTCTATACCTGGCCGGAAGTCGCCTCCATCGGCAAGACCGAAGAGGAGCTGAAGGCGGCCAAGGTCGAGTACAAGGTCGGCAAGTTCCCCTTCACGGCCAATGGCCGCGCGCGCGCCATGAACATGACCGACGGTCTGGTGAAGATCCTGGCCGACGCGAAGACCGACCGGGTGCTGGGCTGCCACATACTGGGCGCCGAGGCCGGCACGCTGATCCACGAGGTCGCCACCGCCATGGCCTTCGGTGCGTCGGCCGAGGACATCGCCATGACCTGCCACGGCCATCCGACGCTGAACGAGGCGGTGAAGGAAGCGGCGCTGGCGGTCCACGGCCGGCCCATCCACATCTGAGCATAGAACCCTCTCCCCTTGCGGGAGAGGGATGCATCCGCCTTATCGAGCCAGCGGCGAGATTAGGCGATGCTGGGTGAGGGGTGATTGCATGGGCGGAGCCGCCCCCTCACCCGCTCGCTGACGCTCGCACCCTCTCCCGCAAGGGGAGAGGGTTTTTCTTTGTCCTTTGCTGACGCCTGCTGAAGCGGGCTTCTCAGGGCGAAAGAGAACTTCCCCCTCACAGCGGCCAGAAGAACAGCAGCGCCGGAATAGCCACGGCGAGGATCAGGACTTCCAGCGGCAGGCCCATGCGCCAGTAATCGCTGAACTTGTAGCCGCCGGGGCCCAGGATCAGCGCGTTGTTCTGGTGGCCGATGGGGGTCAGGAAGGCGCAGGAGGCGGCAATCGCCACCGCCATCAGGAACGGGTCGGGATTGACGTCCAGCGCCTGCGCGACGCTGACGCTGATCGGTGCCATCACCAGCGCGGTCGCGGCATTGTTCATGATGTCGCTGAGGCACATGGTCAGCACCATCAACAGCGTCAGGGTCACCACCGCGGGCGCGCCGAAAGTGGCATGGATCAGCCATTCCGCCAGCAATTCCGCCGCGCCGCTTGTTTCCATCGCGGTGCCGATGGGGATCATCGCGCCCAGCAGCACGATGATCGGCCAGTCCACGCTCTCATAGATCTCCCGCGGCCGGACCGCGCCGAAGGCCACCATAGCCAGCGCTGCGATGCCGAAGGCGACGGGCAAGCCGATCAGCCCGACAGCGGCGGCAGCAACGGCACCGGCGAACAGGCCGACCGTCAGCAGCGCCAGCCGCCGGCTGCCGCCTTGCAGCTTGCGTGGCGCCAGCGGCAGACCGCCCAGCTGCTGAACGATGTCGGGCAGCCGGTCGCTTTCGCCCTGCAGCAGCAGCACGTCGCCGACCTGGAAGCGGAAGGAGCGCAGCCGCCCGCGATAGGGTCGGCCCTGCCGGGAGACCGCCAGCAGATTGACGCTGAACCGGCGGCGCATGCGCATGGAGGCGGGGGTCTGGCCGATCAGCGGCGAATCCTGCGCCACGACTGCTTCCACCAGGGTCATGTCCTGGCGGCGCAGCCGATCCTCGCGCGGTGCCTTCTCGCCCTCAACCTCTTCCTTTTCCTCTTCATCTTCCGGCGTGCCCGGCAGGGTCAGCTTCAGGGCGTCAGCGACCTTGCCGATGGCGTCGGGCGCGGCCTCGACCAGCAGCACGTCGCCGGCATGCAGCACCTCGTCCCGCCGGGCAGCCAGCACGAACCGGTTGCCGCGCGCCAGCCCGATCAGGATGGCGTCGATCTCCTCGATATCCTTTTCCAGCTCCTGGAAGCTGCGGCCAACCACTTTCGACTTCTCGCCGACATTCATTTCGGCAACGTAATTTTCAATGTCGAACAGGTCCATCGAACTGGCCGCCGACCGTCTTTCCTTCGGGATCAGCCGCCAGCCGATTGTGGCGACGAAGGCAATGCCGGCCAGTGCCACCAGCCCGCCCACCGGTGTGAAGTCGAACATGGTGAAGGGACCGTCGCCGCTGTCAGCTCTGTAGGTGGCGATGATGATGTTGGGCGGCGTGCCGATCAGCGTCACCAGCCCGCCCAGGATCGAGGCGAAGGAGAGCGGCATCAGGATCGTCGCCGGGGATCGCTTGGCGTTCAGGGCCGACTGGATGGCCGCCGGCATCATCAGGGCCAGCGCGCCGACATTGTTCATTATTGCCGACAGCAGCGCCGCCAGCCCGGAGAAGGCGGAGATATGGGTGAAGTTGGTGCGCGTCGCCGGCTGGATCGCATTGGTCAGCATGTCCACCACGCCGGAATTGGACAGCGCCCGGCTGATGATCAGCACGGCAGCCACGGTCACGGTGGCCGGATGGCCGAAGCCCATGAAGGCCTCGTCCGCCGGTACCAGCCCCAGCACGGTCGCTACCATGAGTGCCGCGAAGGCGACGATATCGAAGCGCCAGCGGCCCCAGATGAACAGCGCCATCACCACGGTCAGCAGGATGAAGATGCTCGTGACGTCGAAGGTCATGAGGCGTGCGTCCTTCCGGGTTGTACAGCAATCATGGTGCGGCCTCGCGGTCGCGGGCGCAATGGGCGCGGGAATGAGTGAAACGAAGAAAGCGGGGGGTCGGTTGCCGTCAGGCGACCCAGAAACGCCGGCTGAACAGCACCAGCACGGTGAAGAACTCCAGCCGCCCCAGCAGCATGCCGAAGGACAGCAGCCATTTCGCACCATCCTGGATGGTGGCGAAATTGCCTGCCGGGCCGACCACCGGGCCGAGGCCGGGGCCGACATTGCCGATGGCCTGGATGGCGGCGGTGGAGGCGGTCAGCGCATCCAGCCCGAACAGGGTCAGCGCCACCGACAGGGCCACGCAGCTGGCCGCGAACATGAAGATGTACAGCAGCACGGCGCGCGCCAGATCGTCGGTGATCGGCGTGCCGCGATAGAAGGGCACATTCACGCTGTGCGGCAGGATCAGGCTGCGCACATAGCTGCCGAACAGCTTCACCGCAATGTCGAGGCGGAACATCTTGATGCCGCCGGTGGTGGAGCCGGTGCAGCCGCCCACGGTCATCAGCAGGAACATGAACACCACGACATAGCCGCCCCACAGCGAATAATCGTCGGACGCGAAGCCGGTGGTGGTGACGACCGAGGTGACGTTGAAGCTGGCCAGGGTCAGCGCCTCGTCGAAGGGTATGTCCTGGGTCGCTGTCAGCCACAGCGCGATGGACAGGCAGACCAGCACCAGGAACAGCAGAAAGGCACGGACCTGCCGGTCGCGCAGCAGCAGCGTCGGCTTGCCCATGATGGCGCCGATATAGAGCGCGAAGGGCAGCGCGCCGGCGGCCATGAAGATCACGGCGATCCAGTGGATCGACACTTCCTCGAAATAACCGAAGGAGCTGTCATGGGTGGAATAGCCGCCGGTGGACAGCGTCGTCATGGCGTGGTTCACCGCATCGAAGCCGCTCATCCCGGCGGCCCAGTAGGCCAGCAGGCACAGGACCGTCAGGCCCAGATAGACCAGGCCGATGGCGATGCCAAGACGTCCGACCGAGGGCAGGATCTTCTCCGAGGAGGTATCGGAGGATTCGGTCTTGAACAGCTGCATGCCGCCGATGCGCAGGAACGGGAAGATCACCATGCTCATACCGATGATCCCGATGCCGCCCATCCATTGCAGCAGGGAGCGCCAAAGCAACAGGCCCGGCGGTGCCTCGTCCAGCCCGGTCATCACCGTGGAGCCGGTGGTGGTCAGGCCGGACACAGTCTCGAACAGCGCGTCGGCCAGGTCCAGGCGGTAGTCCGACAGCATGAAGGGTAGCGCCGAGAAGAAGGCGCTGGTCACCCAGGCCAGCGTGGTCAGCAGGAAGGCCTGCTGCCTTCGCAGCACCAGCGGCATGCCGCGCGTGGTCAGCACGAGGCTGACACCGACGAAGCCGGTGATGACGGCGGAGGCGAGGAAGCTGGTCCAGTCCCTGTTGCCGTCCGCCAGATCGACGGCGACGGGAATCAGCATGGCGGCGCCCAGAACCGTCAGCAGCCAGCCCAGCACGAACAGGATGGGACGCAGATTGAGAGCAGGGGACAAGAGTCCAGACCCGGCAGTGATCCCGAAGCGGCGGGAGCATCCGCCTGTCCGCTGGAGATTGCAAGCCTGTACTGGGCCGATACGGATGTCGGCGCTAGGCGGGCCGGTCTCCCCGGCGTAGGATCACGACCCTTTTCCGATGCCAGCCAGCGACTCAGCCAGCATGCGCCAGCCAGACCCAGAACCCGCGGGTGCCCCGACCGACATGAACCGCCGCGTCTGGGCGCTGGCCGGGCCGATCATCCTGTCCAACATCACCGTGCCGCTGATCGGCGTGGTCGATACGGCGGTGGTCGGGCATCTGTCCTCGCCGCACTATATCGGTGCGGTCGCGGTCGGCGCGCTGGTGTTCAACTATCTGTTCTGGAGCTTCGGCTTCCTGCGCATGGGCACGACCGGCCTGGCGGCGCAGGCAGCCGGGGCCGGCGATACCGACGAGGTGCGTTCCACCCTGGCGCGCGCGCTTCTGCTGGCAGGATCGCTGGGGCTGGCGGCCATCGCCCTGCAGGTGCCGATCCTCTCGCTGGCCCTGTGGGCAATCGATGCCAGCGCCGATGTCAGCGCGGAGGCCGCCGCCTATTTCGAGATCCGCATCTGGTCGGCGCCGGCGGCGCTCGCCAAATTCGCGCTGATCGGCTGGTTCCTGGCGCTGCAGAAGGCGCGGGTGACGCTGCTCATGCAGGTGGCGATGAATATCGTGAACCTGGTGCTCGACCTGCTGTTCGTGCTGGGCTTCGGCTGGGGCGTGGAAGGCGTCGCCGCGGCCAGCGTGATCGCCGAATATGCCGGGCTGGCGCTCGGCCTCCTCGTCATGCGCCGGCTGCTGGCGGAAATGGGCGGCAGTTTCCGCCGCACCCTCATCCTCGATGCCGTGCGGCTCAGGCAGATGGTGAAGGTGAACCGCGACATCTTCATCCGTACGCTATGCCTGCTGACCGCCTTCGGCTATTTCACCGCCAAGGGCGCGTCGATGGGCGATATCACGCTCGCCGCCAACGCCATCATGCTGCAGTTCCAGTCGATCATGGCCTATGCGCTGGATGCCTTCGCCCATGCCGCCGAGGTGCTGGTCGGCCGTGCCGTCGGCAGCCGCGACCGGGCGGAGGTGCGCCGCGCGGTACGCACCTGTTTCCTGTGGGCGCTGATCTTCGCCGTGCTGTTCGCGCTGGCCTGGCTGGCCGTGGGGCCGGCGCTGGTGCGTGTGCTGACCGGCATCGAGGCGGTCCGGCTGGCTGCCTATGCCCTGCTGCCCTGGGCCATCGCGGCGCCGCTGCTGTCGGTCTGGGGCTATACCTTCGACGGTATCTTCCTGGGCGCCACGCGCACGGTGGAAGTGCGCAATGCGATGATCGCCTGCCTCGTGCTGTGTGTGGCGCTGGGGGAGGCGCTGATCCCGCTCTGGGGCAATACCGGCCTGTGGGTCGCCTTCATGGGCTTCCAGGTGGCGCGGGGGGTGACGATGGCGCTCTATTACCCGCGCGTCGAACGAGCGATTACACAGGCTTAGAGAGGATGCGGCGTTTTGGCGCGGATAGCAGGCTGGCTTTTGTCAGCATTCCTGACAATTGGTCTCTCTGTTAAGCCTTTTTTATCGAAGCCCGCCATATCCTCGTCACGGATTGGAAATGTAATGGCACAGCCCGTGCTGTGCCAGTTGAGGCATTTCACCGGGGCGAGGATACGGAGAACCCCCGTTATGGACCGCATGCCAGAGACCGACCGGACGATTGCCAGCCCCCGCAGCGCGCGCGGGTGGGTCTCGACGCGTGTGTTCCGGCTAACCGGGTTCGGACTGCTCGGCCTGCTCGCCGTCGGTCTGGTGACACTGGCGGCCAGCGCCTTCCTGTTCGGTGCCGGCGATTCCGTGCGGGCGCAGGAGGCCAAGTTCTTCCGCATCGCCACTGGCTGGACGGGCGGCTCCTATTTCCCGATCGGCACCTCCATTGCCAATGTGATCAGCAGCCCGCCAGGCGCGCGGCCATGCGACCGGGGCGGCAGCTGTGGCGTGCCCGGCCTGATCGCGCTGGCCAAGACGACCGGCGGCTCGGTGGAGAATGTCCGGCAGATCGCCAAGGGCGAGGTCGAATCCGGCCTCAGCCAGGCCGATATCGCCTATGCCGCGCTGAACGGCACCGGCATCTTCAAGGGCGAGAAGGGCGGTGAGAAGCTGCGCGCCATCGCCAGCCTGTATCACGAGACAGTGCATCTGGTGGTGCGTGCCGATTCCGGTATCGAAACGATCAAGGATCTGCGCGGCAAGCGCGTCTCGCTGGGCGAGAAGGGCTCGGGCACGCTGGTGGACAGCCTGATCCTGCTGAAGGCGCATGGGCTGACCGAAAAGAGCGTGAAACCGGTCTATCTGCAGCCGGGTGCCTCGGTTGACCGGCTGGTCGAGGGCGAGATCGATGCGCTGTTCCTGATTGCCGGGGCCCCTGCCGCGGCGATTGCCGAGCTGGCGGGCCGGATTCCGGTGCGCCTCGTGCCGCTGGCCGGCCCGGCGGTGGAGAAGGTGCTGAAGGACTACCCGTTCTTCAAGGCCGGCACGATCCCGGCGGAGGCCTATGAGGGGCTGCCGGCCACGGAGACGCTGACCGTTGCCGCGCTGTGGCTGGTCTCGGCGGAGGTCGAGGCGGACCTCGTCTACCAGATCACCCGCGCGCTCTGGCACGAGAATTCGCGCGCGACGCTGGACCGTGGCCATGCGGCCGGGAAACTCATCCGGCTTGAAAGCGCGCTGGAGGGCGTGCCGGTGCCTTTGCATCCGGGTGCGGAGCGCTTCTACCGCGAGGCGGGCCGCCTGCCGGCGGATGCGGAAGCCGCCCCCCGCACCCAGTAAGCGGTCTTAGTCTCCGTCAGGCGACTTCCTGCTCGATCATCCAGGGTTCTTTCTTCGCGGCTGCGATCCAGGCCTGCATCTCCGGCATGTCCAGAATGGTCTGGCAATAGGCCTGGGCATCCTCGCCGATTTCCGGCCGGTAGGTGTTGAAACGCAGCACGACCGGCGCGTACATCGCATCGGCAATCGTGAAATGGCTGAACAGGAAGCCGGTATCGCTTCCGAAACGACGGCGGCAATCGCGCCAGATTGCGCTGATGCGGTTGATATCCTCCCGCACGCCCGGCGCCATGCCTCGGTCCGGCATTGTTTCGCGCGCATCCATCGGCATGTTCCGCCGCAGCGCCGCGAAGCCGGAATGCATTTCCGTCGAGACAGCGCGCGCCACGGCGCGGGCCGCCGGATCGGCCGGCCACAGCTTCGCGTCAGGATAGGTTTCCGCCAGATATTCGCAGATCGCCAGGCTGTCCCAGATGGCGAGATCGCCGCGCTTCAGCACCGGCACCTGGCCGGAGGGGGAATGGCGCAGGATCTGTTCCTTGCTGTTCGCCTGGTCGAGGGGAATCAGCTCCTCGGTGAAATCCTCACCGGTCATTTTCAGCGCCAGCCAGGCGCGCAGCGACCAGGAGGAATAATTCTTGTTGCCGATGACGAGCGTGATATCGCCGCCAAGCTCCGTGCTGTTGCTCATTCCTCTGCTCCCCTCTCGCTCCCCGGCCTTGCGGCCAGGCTTTTCCACTAACCGTGCCGTCATATGGCGGCCAAGGCAATCTTCATCCCGCACGGCCCTGCGCCTGGTATGGCGCCGCCGCATCGTTAACGCTTTGCAGGCGGCGCGGTTCGCGCCATCCTTGCGGCCGATTTTTCTCAAGCCGGGAGAACCGACGTGCCGAGCTGTTTTGCCAACCGTGCCAATGCCGATACCCGCATCCTGCTGCCGGTCTTCACCAAGGACTACAAGGCGTGGCTCAAGAAGCAGCCCGCCGGGTGGCAGGACTGGCTGGCGGCAACCGGCTTCAAGGGCGAAGCCGGCGAGGTCGGTTTCCTCCCCCCCATTGATGGGCACGCCATAAATGGGCAAGAAGGCCGTGCGGCGCAAGTCGTGATCGCCGTCGAAGCGCCCTGGACGGTCTGGTCGCTGGCGGGCCTGCCGTCCAGCCTGCCCGCCGGGCGCTACCGGCTGGAGGCCGATCTGGCGCCGGATGAGGCAACCCGCCTGGCACTCGGCTGGGCGCTGGGCTGCTACCGTTTCGCTCGCTACCGCAAGAATGATCGCGTGGTGCCGGAGCTGGTTTGGCCGGCGGGTGCGGACCGCAAGCGGGTCGAGAGCGCGGCCGCCGCCATATCGGAAGTGCGCGATCTGGTGAACACGCCGGCGGGCGATCTGGGGCCGGAGCAGCTTGCCGAGGCGGCGCTCGCTCTCGCCGGCAGCTTCAAGGCCAAGGCGAAGGTGACGGTCGGCGAGGCGCTGCTGAAGCATAATTACCCGGCCATCCACACCGTGGGGCGGGCCGCTGCGCAGGAACCAAGGCTGATCGATTTCAGCTGGGGCGCCAAGGGCGATCCGAAGATCACGCTGGTCGGCAAGGGCGTCTGCTTCGATACCGGCGGTCTGGACCTGAAGCCGTCCAGCGGCATGCTGATGATGAAGAAGGATATGGGCGGTGCGGCGCAGGCGCTGGGTCTGGCGCGCATGATCATGGCGGCCGGGCTGAAGGTGCGGCTGCGCGTGCTGATCCCGGCGGTGGAGAACGCGGTCTCCGGTAACGCCTTCCACCCAATGGATATAATCCGGATGCGCAACGGTCTCAGTGTCGAGGTTGGCAACACCGATGCGGAAGGCCGTCTGATCCTGGCCGACGCCCTGGCCGAGGCGGATTCGGAGAAGCCCGAACTGCTGATCGACTTCGCCACCCTGACCGGCGCCGCCCGGGTGGCGCTGGGACCGGACCTGCCGGCCTTCTACTGCAATGACGAGGCGACGGCGAAAGGATTGCTGGAAGCGTCGGAGGAGGAGGCCGATCCGTTCTGGCGACTGCCGTTGTACCAACCCTACAAGCGCATGCTGAAGAACAAGATCGCCGATCTGTCCTCGACCGGCAGCGGCGGCTTTGCCGGCTCGATCACGGCAGCGCTGTTCCTTCAGCATTTCGTATCCGAGACGACCCCCTGGGTGCATTTCGACGTCTATGCCTGGAACCCGTCCGACCGGCCGGGCCGGCCGGAAGGCGGCGAAGCGCAGACGATCCGGGCAGTTTTCGCCTATCTGGCCGGCAGGTACGGCGCGGCATAGGGTATATCGCCAAGATTTCATTTTGCGGTTCGGCCAAGAGAGGCTATTCTTCGGTACGTTATCGTAACGATAGGACGGTCTCCGCGCCGATATGACGATCACGCAGACACAGGCTCTCGACCTCTGGCGCCGCGCTCTCCTGGAGAGTGTGCGGGCGGATGCGCCTGACCTGTCGTCGCGCCAGATGGCCATCCTGCTGACTGTCTATCTGACACCGCCGCCGCACACGGTGCGCGGCCTTGCCCAGACCCTGAACATCTCCAAGCCGGCGGTGACGCGCGCCCTGGACCGGCTGGGCGAGCTTGGCCTGCTGAAGCGGCGGCCCGACGAGACCGACCGCCGCAGCGTGCTGGTGCAGCGCACGGTGAAGGGTTCGGTCTTCCTGTCGGACTTTGCCGGGCAGGTGATGGAGGCGGCCCAGCAGGCCGCCAGCGGCGGCATGGAGCCGCCCGTCACCGCGGCCGGCCTGGGCCAGGCAGCGGCGAGCCTGCCGCATTAGCGCGTGAAAGAGCAGTCCGCCCAGCCCAAAACCTGGCGCGACCGTCCCCTGTTCCGGCGCCTTCAGTCTATCTCCGCCCTGCCGGTCGATACCGCGCGCCGCTTCCTGCAGCATGACGGAATGGTCCGCGCGAGCGCGATCTCCTTCAGCAGCCTGTTCGCGCTGTTTCCCTTCCTGATCTTCCTCACCGCCGTGGCCGGCGCGCTGGGCAACAATGCCGAGGCGTTGAATTTCGTCTCGCTGAGCCTCGCCAATTTGCCATCCGAGGTGGCCGATACGCTGCGCCCGGTGATTACCGAGGTGGTGGGCGGCAACAAGGGCGGCATCCTGACACTGTCCATGCTGGCAACACTGTGGACGGCGGGATCGGGCGTCGAGGCGCTGCGTGACGCGCTGAACAGCGCCTATGACGTGGAGGCGCCGCGCTCCTTCCTGCTGCGGCGGTTGCAGGGGGCGATCATCGTGATCGCGGCGGCTCTGGTCATCCTGTTCACCATGAGCGGCGTGGTCTTCCTGCCGCTGCTGTGGGAGCCGCTGACCAGCTGGCTGGATTTGCGCGATGTCAGCCTGTTCGCCGTCGGTACGGTGCAGGGTGTTGTCGCCATCCTGCTGGTGCTGACCGGCGTGACGCTGCTCTACCGGTTCCTGCCGAACGTGCCGCAGCGCCTCGCCGATGTGGTGCCCGGCATGTTGCTGGCGGGGCTCTTGTGGTTCGCCCTGCTGTTCGGCTTTTCCTGGTACCTGTCCAGCTTCGGGCGTTTCGCCGTGGTCTATGGCAGCCTGGGCGGAATCGTCATCACCCTGCTGTTCTTCTATCTGTCGGCGGCGACGCTGATCCTTGGCGCGGAGCTGAATGCCGCGATCCGCATCCGCCGCCTGGCGCGGCAGAGTGCGCTGGCGGCGGCGGCACGGGAGGAAGAAGAGGATCAGTAGCCGGCGCTGCGGTCCACTACATAGGCCGGCGGCTGGCCGGCTCGGGTGCGCAGGATATTGTCGGCAACCTGCTTGGCGCCGGTGCGCGGGTTGGTCAGCGCCGCCGCGTGCGGCGTGACCAGCACCTTCGGGTGCGTCCAGTAGGGGTGGCTGGAAGGCAGCGGCTCCTCGCGGAACACATCCAGCGCCGCCCCGGCGATATGGCCGGAATCGAGGGCGGCGATCAGGTCCTCATCCACCACATGCTTGCCGCGCGCGGAATTCACGATGAAGGCGCCTGCCGGCAGGGTCGCCAGCAGCTTCGCATCGATGATGTTCTCGGTCTGCGGCGTCAGCGGCAGCAGGCAGCACAGAATGTCGGTGCGCTTCAGGAACGGCTCCAGCCCGTCCTGGCCGCTATGGCATTCCACACCCTGGATCTGCTTCGGCGTGCGGCTCCAGCCGGCGGTCGGGAAGCCCAGCGCGGCGATCTTCTTCGCCGCATCCTCGCCCAGCGAGCCGAGGCCCAGAATGCCGACGCGGCGCTTGGCGGTATCCGGGAAGGGCAGCGTGTCCCACTTCTTCTCCGCCTGCTGGCGGGCATAGATGTCGCCCTGGCGGTGGAAGCGCAGCACCTGCAGCAGCACATACTCGCTCATCGCCTGCGCCATCCAGGGATCGACCAGGCGGGTGATCGCCACTCCCTCCGGCAGGTCGGGATCGCGGAAGATGTGATCGACACCGGCGCCCAGCGAGGCGATGCAGCGCAGATTCGGGAATTTGTGGAACTCGCCGGCGGGCATGCCCCAGACCAGCGCGAAGTCGATATCGGCGGGATCGCCGTAATCCGGCCAGACCCTGAAGTCGAGATCGGGGATATGGGCCCGCAGCTCCTTTTCCCAGCGTGCCGCGGAATCCGAATTCGACTTGAACAACAGCGCCATGATCCAATGCCCCTGATCCGTAAGAAGTTGTTCAGGTCTTTAACACGTCCCCCTCTACCGCTTCCAGATCGAAGGCGGCTTTCAGCAGCGCTTTCGTATAGGCTTCGCGCGGTGTCTCGAAAATTGCTTCGGCCGGCCCGGTTTCCACTGCCTTGCCGTTGCGCAGCACGATGACCCGGTGCGCCATGGCGCGCATCACCCGCAGATCATGGCTGATGAACAGATAGGCCAGCCGGTGGCGTTCCTGCAGCCCGCGCAGCAGATCGACGATCTGGCCCTGCACGCTCATGTCCAGCGCGCTGGTCGGCTCGTCCAGCACCACCAGGCGCGGCTTCAGCACCATAGCGCGCGCGATGGCAATGCGCTGGCGCTGCCCACCGGAAAATTCGTGCGGATAGCGGTGCCGCCAGGCCGGGTCGAGGCCAACTTCCTCCAGCGCCTGGCAGATCATGCGTTCGCGCTCGGCCGCGTTATCGGCCAGCCGGTGCACCGACAACCCCTCGCCGACGATCTCGGCGACCGACAGGCGCGGGCTGAGTGCGGAGAACGGGTCCTGGAAGACGATCTGCATCTCCCGCCGCAGCGGGCGCATCCCGGCATTGCCCTGTCCGGCGATATCCTGCCCCTTGAAGCGGATGGCGCCCTGGCTGCGCTCCAGCCGCAGCAGCGCCAGCCCCAGCGTGGTCTTGCCGGAGCCGGATTCGCCGACCAGCCCCAGCGTCTCGCCTTCCCGGATATCGAGATCGACGCCGTCCACCGCCTTCACATGGCCGACGGTCCGGCGCAGCAGCCCGCGCTTCACCGGGAACCAGACGCGGATATCCCGCCCTTCCAGCACCAGCGGCGCGCCGTCGGGCACCGGCGGCGGCGCGCCCTTCGGCACGGCACCCATCAGCTTCCTTGTGTAGGCGTGTTGTGGATCGTCGAACACGCTGGCGACCGGCCCTTCCTCGACCACCTCGCCTTGCGTCATCACATAGACCCGGTCGGCGATCTTGCGCACCACGTCAAGGTCATGGGTGATAAACAGCATCGACATGCCGGTCTCGCGCTGCAGCTTCTTCAGCAGCGCCAGAATCTGGGCCTGGATGGTGACATCCAGCGCAGTCGTCGGCTCGTCGGCGATCAGGAGCTTCGGCTCGTTCGCCAGCGCCATGGCGATCATTACGCGCTGGCGCTGCCCGCCGGACAGCTGGTGCGGGTAGCTGGCCAGCCGCTCCTCCGCGCGGTCGAGGCCGACCTGGCGCAGCAGCTCCAGCGTGCGCAGCCGGGCGGCGTCGCGCGTCAGGCCGCGATGCACGAACAGGATTTCGCCGATCTGCTTTTCCACCGTGTGCAGCGGATTGAGCGAGGTCATCGGCTCCTGGAAGATGATCGAAATGTCGTTGCCGCGCACCCGGCGCAGCGCCGCCTGGTCCTGGCCCAGCAGCTCTACCCCGTCGAAGCGGATGCTGCCGCCGGGATGCTGCGCCACCGGATAGGGCAGCAGCTGCAGGATCGACAGGGCGGAGACCGACTTGCCGGAGCCGGATTCGCCGACCAGCGCCACCGTCTCGCCCTGGCCGATCTCGAAGGAAATGTGCTTCACCGCCTGCACCCGGCGGCCCTGCACGGCGAAATCGACCGACAGGTTATGTACTTGGAGCAAGGGTTTCTCGGTCATCGCTCCCGTCATCGCAGGGTCTTCCGCGGGTCGAAGGCATCGCGCACCGCCTCGCCGACGAAGATCAGCAGGCTCAGCATCACCGCCAGCACCATGAAGCCGGTGATGCCGAGCCAGGGCGCCTGCAAATTCGCCTTGCCCTGTGCCAGCAGCTCGCCCAGCGAGGCCGATCCCGGCGGCAGGCCGAAGCCCAGGAAGTCCAGCGAGGTCAGCGTGGTGATCGAGCCGTTCAGGATGAAGGGCATGAAGGTCAGTGTGGCCACCATGGCGTTGGGCAGCATGTGGCGGATCATGATGACGGCGTTCGATACACCCAGTGCGCGGGCGGCGCGGATATAGTCGAAATTGCGCGCGCGCAGGAATTCGGCGCGCACTACGCCGACCAGCGCCATCCAGGAAAAGGCCAGCATCAGGATCAGTAGCCACCAGAAGTTCGGCTCCACCACGCTGGCCAGGATGATCAGCAGATAGAGTACCGGCAGGCCCGACCAGATTTCGATGAAGCGCTGGAAGATCAGGTCCAGCCAGCCGCCGAAGAAGCCCTGCACCGCGCCGGCGGCAATACCGATCAGCGAGCTGAACAGGGTCAGGGTCAGGCCGAACAGCACGGAAAGGCGGAAGCCATAGATCAGCCGGGCCGCCACGTCGCGCGCCTGATCGTCGGTGCCGAGCCAGTGCCTGGCGTCCGGCGGCGAGGGCGCGGGGCCGGGCAGGTCGGTCGCGACCGTGTCATAGCTGTAGGGGATCAGCGGCCAGATCGCCCAGCCCTTCTCCTCGATCAGCGCCATCACTTCGGGGTCGGTGTAGTCCGCCTCGGTCGGGAAGAAGCCGCCAAAGGTGGTTTCCGGGTAGGCCTTCACCACCGGCGCATACAGACCGCCATCGTAATAGACCAGGATCGGCCGGTCGTTGGCGATGAACTCGGCGAACAGGCTGACGAAGAACAGGAAGAGGAAGATCCACAAGGACCAGAAACCGCGCCGGTTGGCCCGGAAATTCTGCAGCCGCCGCCGCGTCAGCGGGGTGATGCGCAGCCCCAGGAAACGGTCCTGGGGGGTGGCGATGACGGGCGCGAAGCCGGTGCCGCCAGGGGCGCTGCCAGGAGTGCTGCCAGGAGTGCTGGGGGTATCGGTCATCGCCCTAGACCTCCCGGCTCTCGAAATCGATGCGCGGGTCGATGGCGACATACATCAGGTCGCCCACCAGGTTCAGCAGCAGCCCCAGCAGGGTGAAGAAATACAGCGTGCCGAACATGATCGGATAGTCGCGGTTGATCGCCGCCTCGAAGCCCAGCAGCCCCAGCCCGTCCAGCGAGAAGATCACCTCGATCAGCAGCGCGCCGGTGAACAGGATGCCGATGAAGGCGCTGGGAAAGCCGGCGACCACGATCAGCATGGCGTTGCGGAACACATGGCCGTACAGCACGCGGTTCTCGGTCAGTCCCTTGGCCCGCGCGGTCATGACGTATTGCTTGTTGATTTCCTCCAGGAAGGAGTTCTTGGTCAGCATGGTCAGGCCGGCGAAGCCGCCAATGACCATGGCGGTGATCGGCAGCACCAGATGCCAGAAATAATCGACGATGCGGGCCGGCCAGGACAGCTGCTCCCAGTTGGCGCTGGTCAGGCCGCGCAAGGGGAACCAGTCGAGGAAGCTGCCGCCGGCGAACAGTACCACCAGCAGAATGGCGAACAGGAAGCCGGGGATGGCGTAGCCGACAATGACCACGGCGGAGGTCCAGACATCGAAGGCGCTGCCGTCGCGCACCGCCTTTCGCACGCCGAGCGGGATGGAGATCAGATAGACCAGCAGCGTCGTCCACAGCCCGAGAGAGATTGACACCGGCATCTTGTCCAGCACCAGATCGACGACGCGCTGGTTGCGGAAGAAGCTCTCGCCGAAATCGAAGGCGAGATAATTGCCGATCATCAGCGTGAAGCGTTCCAGCGGCGGTTTGTCGAAGCCGAACTGGCGCTCCAGATCCTTGATGAGTTCGGGCGGCAGGCCGCGCGCGCCGCGATACTGGCTGGCGGACTCGTCGCCGCTGCGGCTGGAGGACCGCGACTCGGTGCCGCCGCCAGGTGCCTGCTCGCCGCCACCGCCGGTGATGCGCGCCGTGGCATCCACCGCCGTGCCCCGGATCTCCGCGATCATGCGTTCGACCGGCCCGCCGGGGGCGGCCTGCACGATGACGAAGTTCAGCACCATGATCCCGAACAGGGTCGGGACGATCAGCAGCAGGCGGCGGACGATATAGGCCAGCACGGGGCGCTACCGGTTTCCGGTCAGTTGCTGGACCGGCGGCGGAAGGCGTTCACCTTCTCCGCCTTGGCCGGGTCGATCCACCAGGTGTCGCTGAAGCCCAGCGCGTATTTCGGCGTGATGTCGGGCTGTGCGAACTTGTCCCAATAGACAGTGCGGAAGGCGCGGATATGCCAGTGCGGCACCACGTAATGGCCCCACAGCAGCACCCGGTCCAGCGCGCGGGTGCGGGCGATCAGGCTGTCGCGGTCCGGCGCCTGGATCACCATGTCGATCAGCTGGTCGATCACCGGATCGGCGATGCCGGCGGTGTTTCGGCTGCCTTGCTCGTCGCGGCGGCTGGAGCCCCAGAAATCGCGCTGCTCGTTACCGGGCGACAGCGATTGGCCCCAGACATCGACGGTCATGTCGAAATCGAAGCCATCGATGCGGTTCTGGTACTGCGCAGTGTCCACCGTGCGCACGCTGGCCTCGATGCCCAGCCGCTCCAGATTCTTCGCATAGGGCAGGGCAATCCGCTCGAAGGTCGGGCTGGAGAGCAGGATTTCGAAGGCGAAGGGCTCGCCCGCCGCATTCACCAGCTTGCCACCCTTCACCTGCCAGCCGGCGGATTGCAGCAGCTCCAGCGCCTTGCGCAGATTGGCGCGGTTGTTGCCCGACCCGTCGGTGGTGGGGTTCTTGTATTCGGTGGTGAAGACCTCGTCTGGAATCTTGCCGCGGAACTGTTCCAGGATCTTCAGCTCCTCCCCTTCCGGCAGGCCGCGCGAGGCCAGCTCCGAATTGGAGAAATAGCTCTCGGTCCTGGTGTAGGCGCCGTAGAACAGCGCCTTGTTCGACCATTCGAAGTCGAAGGCGTAATTCATTGCCAGGCGCACGCGCGGGTCGCTGAAGATCGGGCGGCGGGTGTTCATCGCGAAGCCCTGCATGCCGGTCGGCAGCTCGTGGGGGATTTCGCGCTGTACCGCCAGCCCTTGGCGCTGGGCCGGGAAATCATAGGCGGTCGCCCATTCCTTGGCGCTGTTCTCCAGCCGGAAATCGTAGGCGCCAGCCTTGAAGGCCTCGATGGCGACGGTGGCGTCGCGGTAATAGTCGTAGCGGATGCGGTCGTAATTGTAGCGGCCGCGCATGATCGGCAGATCCTTGGCCCAGTAGTCCGCCACCCGCTCATAGGTGATGGTGCGGCCGGGCTCGAAGCTGGCCACCTTGTAGGGGCCGCTGCCGGTGATCGGCTCCAGCGAGGTGCGGTCGAACTCCTTATCGGCGAAGTAGTGCTTCGGCAGCACCGGCATCTGCCCGATGATCAGCGGCAGCTCCATATTCACCGTGTCGCCGAAGCTGAACCGCACCTTGCGCTCGCCCAGCGCCTCGGCCTTCAGCACATCGGCGTAATAGGCCCGGTAGAAGGGGGCGCCCTTGGCCTTCAGCGTCTCGAAGCTCCACACCACATCCTCTGCCGTGACCGGCTTGCCGTCGTGGAAGCGGGCTTCCGGCCGCAGCGTGAAGGCGACCCATTTGCGGTCGGCCGGCAGCTCGATGCTTTCCGCCAGCAGGCCATATTCGGTGAAGGCCTCGTCCGAGCTGCTCTGCAGCAGCGTGTCGAAGGTCAGCCCGAGCGCCGCCGCCGAGACGCCGCGCAGGATGAAGGGGTTCAGGCTGTCGAAGGTGCCGATGGCGGCCTGAATGACCTCGCCGCCCTTCGGCGCGTCCGGGTTCACATACTCGAAATGTTTGAAGTCCGCCGGGTATTTCGGCGTGCCATGCAGGATCAGCGCGTGGCTGGTCGTCACCTCCTGCGCCGTGGCCGGTACCGTCAGGGCGGGCAGCGCCAGAAAGGACAGCAGCAGGAGCAGGAAGCGGGCGAGCGTCTGTCGCATGGGCTTTTCGTGTCTCCTCTCCGAAGGCGGGCCGAAAATTCGGGGCCGGAATGGGTATCCGGGTAACCGTGCTTAACGGCGATATAATGGCAGATCGCGCGGGATAAAGGAGAGGCGCGTACTTACTTCGCGCAAAAAAAGCCGCCAGGCGCTATTGGAGGCGCCGGCAGCGCGCCGGCTCAGCCGTACAACTTCAGGCGTTCAGCAGGTCGAGGACGGCAGGCAGCATCCGGCGGTCGCCACAGGCCACCACATCGAAGCTGCCGTCGCGGATTTCCAGCTTCTTGCCCTGCCAGTCGGTTAGGCTGCCGCCGGCCTGTTCGATGATGGGGGCCAGCGCCACCCAGTCATAGAGCTGCAGCGAGGATTCGATGGCGATGTCGATGAAGCCGCTGGCCAGCAGGCCGAACCCATAACAGTCGCCGCCCCAGTGGATGAATTTGCAGGCCTTGCCGACGCGCTCGAAGGCGGCGAACTTGCCGTCCTTGAACATGTCGGGGGAGGTGGTCTGCAGTACAGCACCGCCCAGGCCCTTCTCGGCGGGGCGGGTACGGGCCGGAATGCCGTTCAGCGTGGTAGGATGGCCGGCGCCGCCGATCCAGCGGTCATTGATGATCGGCTGGTTGATGACGCCCAGCACCGGCTCGCCCTTGTGCAGTAGGCCGATCAGCGTTCCGAACAGCGGCTTGCCGGTAAGGAAGGCCTTGGTGCCGTCGATCGGGTCCAGGACCCAGACCCATTCGGCGTCGCGGCGCACGCTGCCATGTTCCTCGCCGATGATGCCGTGGTCGGGAAATTCCTTCTCGATCAGGGCGCGCATCGCCGCCTCGGCGGTGCGGTCGGCGATGGTGACCGGGCTTTCGTCAGCCTTGTCCTCGGCCTGCACGCCACTGCGGAAGTAGCGTTGCGCGACCTCGCCCGCCGCGTCGGCCAGATGGCCGGCGAAGCGGACGAGCGAGTCTGGGCAGGTGTCGGTCACGGAGAGCTGCTTACGGCAGCGGAGCCGGATTGTCGGACAGGGTCCGCAGATAGGCGATCAGGTTGGCGCGGTCCGTATCCTTCTTCAGCCCGGCGAAATTCATCTTCGTGCCCGGGATATATTCCTTCGGATTGAAGATGAAGCGGCTGAGATTCTCGTAGCCCCACTCGCCCTCGGCCGAGGCCATCGCGTCGGAATAGGCGAAGTCGCCGAGATGCGCCTTGTCGGCATTCACGATGTCATACAGGTTCGGGCCAACGCGGTTCGGGCCGCCCTTCTCGAAGGTGTGGCAGGCGGTGCAGCGCTTCACCAGACCCTCGCCAGCCGAGGCGTCGGCGGAGGCCAGCAACGGCGCGATCGGCTCCGGCCACTGGAATTCCTGCGGTGCGGCGGCCGTGGCGGTGGCTTCCTCGGCGACCTCGACCTTGTAGGCATTTTCCTGCAGCGGCTTGGGCGCCACCAGCATGTGCCCCAGGAAACCGGTCACCATGAACAGCAGGGCGCCAATGAGGACACCGGCAGCAACCTTGTTCAGTTCAAATGTCGACATGGAGAGACCTCGTCACGTCCCGTATTGCTTTTCCAGAGCGCGGGAGATTAGTGATTCCCGGCGCGCGTGTCCAAAGGAAAGGCGCGACGCCGGGTAATCCGAGGGAAATCCGGCGTCGTGCTGTCCCTGAAGGCACCGATATATCGTCTTTCGCCGCCGGCGCGACGCAAAAGCGTCCTCGCACCGGCGATTTCGGTGCGGCATTCTGTCGCGCATCGTCCGTCGTTCGTTACAGAAAGCTGTTCGGAATCATGGCTCACGCCCCCGTTTCCCCCGCTGCCACCCGGCCCGTGGTCATCATCCCGGCGCGCATGGCCTCGACCCGGCTGCCCGGCAAGCCGCTGGCCGATATCGGCGGCGCGCCGATGATCGTGCAAGTCTGGCGCCGCGCGATGGAGGCCGGCATTGGCCCGGTCTGGGTCGCGGCCGCCGAGCCGGAGATCGTGGCGGCGGTGGAAGCGGCGGGCGGCCAGGCGGTGCTGACCGACCCGGATTTGCCCTCGGGTTCTGACCGCATCTGGCAGGCGCTGGAACGCATCGACCCGGATGGCGCCTACGATGCGGTGGTGAATGTGCAGGGCGACCTACCGACGCTGGACCCGGCCATTGTCGCAAAGGCCTTCGATCTGCTGGCCGATCCGGCGGTCGATATCGGCACGCTGGCCGCGCCGATCAGGATCGAGGAGGAGCGCACCGCCAGCCAGGTGGTGAAGCCGGTGGTGGCCTGGCGTGAGACGGGTGCCATCGGCCGCGCGCTCTATTTCACTCGCGCCACGGCGCCCTGGGGCGAGGGCGAGCTGTTCCACCATATCGGCCTCTACGCCTATCGCCGGGACGCGCTGCGCCGCTTCGTCTCATTGCCACCGAGCCCGCTGGAGCTGCGCGAGAAGCTGGAGCAGCTGCGCGCGCTGGAGGCCGGCATGCGCATCGAGGTGGCGCGCGTTGACACGGTTCCGCTCGGCGTCGATACTCCCGCCGACCTCGACCGGGCCCGGCACCTCCTTGCCTCTGGCCGCTAAATCGGGGGCATCTCCAGGGGCCTCTCATGACCGATCCGAAGAACATCATCGCCTTCCAGGGCCTGCCCGGCGCCTTCTCGCACATGGCCTGCCGCGCGGCCCGTCCGGATATGGAAGTGATGCCCTGCGCCAGCTTTGAGGACATGCTGGAGGCAGTCTCCAGCGGTGCCGCGGAGCTGGCCATGGTGCCGGTGGAGAATTCCGTCGCCGGCCGGGTCGCCGACATCCACCATCTGCTGCCGGAATCCGGCCTGCACATCATTGGCGAGCATTTCCAGCGCGTCGAGCTGACGCTGCTGGCCGCGAAGGATGCCAGCATCGAGGGCCTGAGCCAGGTGCGCAGCCATGCCATGGCGCTGGCGCAGTGCCGCAAGCTGATCCGCGAGCTGAAGCTGAAGCCCGTCGTCCATCCCGACACGGCGGGTGCTGCCGCCGAGATCGCGGAGCTGAACGATCCGGAGATCGCCGCCCTGGCCTCGCCGCTGGCCGCCGAGATCTACGGGCTGAAGGTGCTGCGCGCCAATGTCGAGGATGCCGCGCACAATACCACGCGCTTCCTCATCATGGCGCGGCAGGGCATCGTGCCGCCGCTGGACGACCAGCCGGTGGTCACCACCATCGTGTTCGCCGTGCGCAGCGTGCCGGCGGCGCTGTACAAGGCGCTGGGCGGCTTCGCCACCAACGGCGTGAACCTGACCAAGCTGGAAAGCTACATGGTCGGCGGCTCGTTCGAGGCGGCCCAATTCTATGTCGATGCCGAGGGGCACCCGGAAAGCCAGTCGATGCAGCACGCGCTGGAGGAGCTGAAATTCTTCTGTCCCAAAGGGGCGGTGAAGATCCTCGGCACCTACCCGGCCAACCCCTACCGCCAGATCGCCAAGCAGAACGGGCGCTAGACTAATTACTCCTTGTCATTGCTGGGCTTGACCCGGCAATCCAGGGACGCAGGGCATGGCGTCCCAGGCAAGGCGCCGCCCCTGGACCCTCGGGTCAAGCCCGAGGGTGACGATTTAGGGTAGGTCGGTATTGACAGAACATCTGAATCCGCCGCGTTGACGCCTACGCCTTTTCGGCCAGCCAGTCGTCGATCAGCCGGCGGGCGATGGAATCCGTGCGCGGCAGGCGCCGGCTCACCCCGTCGAACGCCTTCATCTCGGTGCGGGTGAACCAGCGCGCGTCGGCCAGCTCCTCGGTATCGATGGTGATCTCCGTACTCTCCGCCGTGGCATAGAAGCCCAACATTATCGAGGAGGGGAACGGCCAGGGCTGGGAGGAGTGATAGCGCACGTCGGAGACCTTCACGCCGGTCTCCTCCTCGACCTCGCGGGCGACGGCCTCCTCCAGGCTCTCGCCGGGCTCCACGAAGCCGGCCAGCGTCGAATACATGCCCTCGGTGAAACGCGGGGAGCGGCCGAGCAGCGCACGGTCACCCTGCTCCACCAGCATGATGACGGCGGGGTCGGTGCGCGGGAAATGCTCGGTAGCGCAATCGGGATTGCTGCATTTCAGCACATGCCCGGCCTTCTTCGCGAGGGTCGGGTGGCCGCACAGCCCGCAGAAGCGGTGGCGCAGATGCCAGTACATCAGGCCGCGCGCATAGGCCAGCAGCGAGCCTTCCTCGCGCACCATCAGCGGACCGACGGCGCGCAGATCGACGAAATTGGCGTTCGGTCCCGCCCTGGCGATGCGGCGTTGCGCCTCCTCCTCATCCAGGTCGGAAACGTCGAGCGCCACATAGGTGACGCCGTCGCGCACGCCCAGCAGGGCGGTGTGCCGCTTGCCATCCATCAGGTCGCGCGCGGCCTCCGGCTCCAGCAGCACCGGCTTCGGCTCGTCGCCCTCGGCCACCAGATTGCGGCTGCGCCAGACCGGCACCAGCCGCGTCTCCGGCTCCATCAGCGTGTGTTCCAGCCATTCCTCGCGCTGGCGCAGGGCGGCGGCGCGGTCCAGCCCGCCATAGGCGTAATAGTTCATTCGCTGCATGGGGTTTCCCGGGGTGCTCTGGGGCCAGGTCATTCTTGTACGAACGAGCATAGCGCAAACTCGGTATTGGCTACAGCCACCCTTGCATCCGGGCCGCCCATGCGCGATATAGGGGCCGGGAGGCTGGCGCGGACGGAGTCCTCGCCAACCCGGTCAGGTCCGGAAGGAAGCAGCCGTAACGAGTTTCGCTTCGGGTCGCTGCCAGTCTCCTTTTACTCCCGGAAAACCAGCGGCCCCTATGCGGTCCCTCATCCCTTGCGGATCAGGGTGCCCGCCCCGTGTTCGGTGAAGATTTCCAGCAGCACCGCATGCTCGCCGCGCCCGTCCAGGATGACGGCGGCATCCACCCCGCCTTCCACCGCCTGCACGCAGGTTTCCACCTTCGGGATCATGCCGCCGGAAATGGTGCCCTCGCGGATCAGCCGGTCCACATCGGCCAGCGTCAGCTCATCGATCAGCTTCTTGTCCTTGTCCAGCACGCCGGACACATCGGTCAGCATCAGCAGGCGGCTGGCGTTCAGCGCGCCGGCGATGGCGCCGGCCGCGGTGTCGGCATTGATGTTGTAGGTCTGGCCGTCCTCGCCGATGCCGACCGGGGCGATGACCGGGATGAACTTGGTGTCGTTGAAGACGCGCAGCACCTCGGTATTCACCTTCATCGGCTCGCCGACGAAGCCCAGATCCAGCACCTTCTCGATGTTGGAATCGGTCTTCTGCCGGTGCTCCAGCTTGCGCGCCTGGATGAGGTTGCCGTCCTTGCCGCACAGGCCCACGGCCTGGCCGCCGGCAGCCTGGATGGCGCTGACGATCTGCTTGTTGATGGCGCCGGCCAGCACCATCTCCACCACCTCGACGGTGGCCTTGTCGGTGACGCGCAGCCCGTCGATGAACTCGCTCTGGATCTGCAGCTTCTTCAGCATCTCGCCGATCTGCGGACCGCCGCCATGCACCACCACCGGGTGGATGCCGACCTGCTTCAGCAGCACCATGTCGGCGGCGAACAGCGCGGCAAGCCGCTCGTCGCCCATGGCATGGCCGCCATACTTCACGACCACGGTGCGGCCGGCATAGCGGCGCATATAGGGTAGCGCCTCCGACAACACCTTGGCCGTGGACAGCCAGTCGCGCGGGCTGATGCTGGGGGTGGACGGAGTCTTGCTGGTCATGGCGCTGCGATCCCTCTGGTGGCGTTTTCGCTTCGGTAAATGGCTACCAGCGCTCGGTTACGGCTGCAAGGCGAGCGTGGCCAGTTCCGCGCGCAGTTCGGGAATACCCTCTCCGTTGACCGCGCTGGTCGGGAACAGCACGGGATAGGCCGCCACCCGCTTCGACAGTTCGGCGGCCAGCTTGTCCAGCGTGGCCTGCAGCTCGGCCGGCTTGGTCTTGTCGGTCTTGGTCAGCACCACCTGATAGACCACGGCGGCCTGGTCCATCAGGGCCATCACCTCGCGGTCATTATCCTTCAGCCCGTGCCGCGCATCGACCAGCAGGCAGACCCGGCGCAGCGAGACCCGGCCGCGCAGGTAATCCTTCACCAGCCTCGTCCAGTCCCGCACCTGGGTCTTGGAGACCTTGGCGAAGCCGTGGCCCGGCAGATCGACCAGCAGCAGCCGGTGGCCGAGATCGAAGAAGTTCAGCTGCTGGGTACGGCCCGGCGTGTTGGAGGTGCGGGCCAGCGTCTTGCGGCCGGTCAGCGCGTTGATCAGGCTGGACTTGCCGACATTGGAGCGGCCGGCGAAGGCGATCTCCGGCAGGCTGTCGGGCGGCAGCCGGTCCAGCGTCGTCGTCGCCGCCACGAAGCCGCATTCCTGCGCGAACAGCAGGCGGCCGGCCTCAAGCGCGGCTTTCCGTTCGGCGTCGTCCTGCAGGGTGCTGTCCATCCCGCCGTCAGGACTTCTTCTTGGCCGGCTTGGTCTTGCCAGCGGAGTCGGCCGGCTTCTTGTCCTCGGCCTTGGGCTTTGCGGCGTGCGGCGTGGCGGTCTTGTCCTTGCCGCCGCCGATCTTCACGCCCATGCGGCGCATGATGACGTACTGCTGCGCCATGGACAGCGTGTTGTTCCACGCCCAGTAGATCACCAGGCCGGCCGGGAAGCTGGCCAGCATGACGGTGAACACGATCGGCAGGAACATGAATATCTTGGCCTGGATCGGGTCGGCCGGCTGCGGGTTCAGCTTCTGCTGCAGGAACATGCTGATGCCCATGATGATGGGCCACACGCCGATCATCAGCATCTGCGGCGGGTCCCACGGGATCAGGCCGAACAGGTTGAAGATCGTCGTCGGGTCGGGCGCCGACAGGTCCTTGATCCAGCCATAGAACGGGGCATGGCGCATCTCGATGGTGACGAACAGCACCTTGTAGAGCGCGAAGAACACCGGAATCTGGACCAGGATCGGCAGGCAGCCGGCGGCCGGATTGACCTTCTCCTTCTTGTACAGCGTCATCATTTCCTGGTTCAGGCGCTGGCGGTCATCGCCGATCCGCTCGCGCAGCTCCATCATCTTGGGCTGCAGCTCCTTCAGCTTGCTCATCGCCTTGTAGGACTTGTTGGCGAGCGGGAAGAACAGCAGCTTGATGAAGACGGTCAGCGCCAGGATGGCGAGGCCGAAATTGCCCAGGAAATGGTACAGCCAGTCGATGGCGTAGAAGATCGGCTTGGTCAGGAAGTAGAACCAGCCGAAATCGATGGCGAGGTCGAAATTGGCGATGCCGTACTGTTCCTCGTAGCGGTCGAGGGTGCGCACTTCCTTCGCGCCGACGAACAACCGGTTCACGCTTTCCAGCGTGGCGCCGGCGGCGACCTCGCGGCCGGCATCCAGATAATCTACCTGGTAGCGGTCGTCATTGTTGCGCGTGGTGTGCAGGAAGCGCGCCTTCACCTGCTCCTGCTGGTCGGGGACCAGGGCCACCAGCCAGTATTTGTCGGTGATGCCGATCCAGCCGCCGGTCGAGGGCATCTCGACCTGCTTGTCTTCCTGGATGTCGTCGTAATCGACTTCCTTCAGCGTGCCGTCGAACACGCCCAGCAGGCCTTCATGCAGGATGAAGAAGCCGGAGGTCTGCGGCGTGCCGCCGCGTGATGCCAGCGCATAACTGTGCAGGTTCACAGACTGGCCGCTTTCGTTCGTCACGCGCTGGGTGACCGTGAACATGTAGTCGCTGTCCAGCGCCACGCGCTTCTCGAAGCGCAGCCCCTGGCCATTGTCCCAGGTCAGCGTCACCGGCTGGCCGGGCGACAGCACGTCGCGGTCGGCCTGCCAGACCGTGTCCGGGCCGGGCACGGCGATGCCGCTGCTGCCGGCACCGGCGACCCAGCCCAGTTCGGCATAATAGGGCTGCGGCAGGCCGCGCGGGGTCAGCAGCGTGATGTTCGGGCTGCTCTTGTCCGGGTTGACGTGGTAGTCGCGCAGGGTGATGTCGTCGAGCCGCCCGCCGGTCAGCGACAGGCTGCCGCGCAGCCGGGGCGAATCGATGCGGATGCGCGGACTGTCGGCGATCACCTGCTCGCGGGTCTGCGGCTGGTTGGCCGCGGTCACCGTCCCCGCCGTCACATCGGCGCCGGGCGCCGCCGGGCTGGGGCGCGAGGCATCCAGCTCACGCGCCTGCTGGGCGATCTGCTCGCTCGTCTGCGCCTGCTGCTGCTCCTGCATCTTCGGGAATTCGAAGAAGTACTGGAAGCCCAGCAGGATCGCCAGCGAGACGCCAATGGCGAGGATGAGGTTCTTCTGATCGGTCATCGCAAATCAGCCCGTAACCGTTTCATGCCCGCCATGGGCGCGCGTGTGGGAAGGATGTGTGCAGGAATTGGTGGCCGTCTTGCCGTCCTGTCCGGCTGCCCCGGCGGAGGGCACGGGATCATAGCCCGATCCGCCCCAGGGATGGCAGCGCAGAATGCGGCGTGCGGCAAGATAGCCGCCCTTCACCGCGCCATGCGTCGCCAGCGCTTCCAGCGCATACTCCGAACAGCTTGGCGCAAAACGGCAATTCACGCCCAGCAGGGGCGAGATACCGTAGCGATAGAGATGGATCGGCAGGCGCAGAATATGGACGAGGGGACTCATGACGCCTCCCCTTCGGTGCGCGGGGCATCGGCCCTGAGGGCACCGGTCTTGCCCAGGGCCAGCTTCAGATCCTCGACCAGCAGCGCATAGGGGCGCGTCGCGGTGTCGCGGCGCGCGATCAGCACATAGTCGAGACCGGGCTTGGCGTAGAGCGGCATGACCTCGTCCACAACGGCTTTCAGGCGGCGTCTGGCCCGGTTGCGCACCACGGCGTTGCCGACCTTGCGGCTGGCGGTGAAGCCGATCTGGATCGTCGTAACGTC
The DNA here is from genome assembly GCF_022449305.1 of Oceanibaculum sp. Lineage (NCBI taxonomy): Bacteria > Pseudomonadati > Pseudomonadota > Alphaproteobacteria > Rhodospirillales > Oceanibaculaceae > Oceanibaculum > Oceanibaculum sp. Next base: position 150,449 of record NZ_JAKUSO010000004.1, read on the forward strand.
AGGTCCGGGCTGCTGGGCGTCCGGCTTGGCGTTGGCGACCTGCAGCATCACGCCGGGCGTGACCCATTTGCGGCGCACCCCGGCGACGCGCAGGAAGTCGGCACGGCGCTTCAGGCGGGCGAGCGAAGACCCGTCTTTCCGCTGTGGTTCGGCCCGCTCGGGACTGGTCCGCTGGGGCTCGGCCATCGCCACCTCGGCCATCGCTGCCGCCGTCCGTTCGACTGGGGCGGCAGCGTGATAGGAAATGGTCTTAGGCCGACAGGCGCTTGCGGCCGCGCGACCGGCGGTTGGCGATCACCTTGCGGCCGCCGACAGTCGCCATGCGGGCGCGGAAACCGTGCCGGCGGGCACGAACGATCTTGCTGGGCTGAAAAGTACGCTTCACGGGTTTTCTCCGTTGGCCAACGTCGAGAATTTCTGAAAATCGAGCGCCGGTGTATAAGCGCAACGCCCGCCGGAGTCAATGTGAGCCGTGCGGCAAAGCACTAATCGGCGCGTGCTGACATCTTGCCACGGAAACCATTGCGACGGTATGACGGCTGCATTAGCCGCGAACGAAGGACCGCGACCGCCCATGGCCGACAGCGCCCCGCAGACCGCCTCCGCCTCAGGTGCTCCGGCCCAGCCGGTGCGCGGCACCGGCATCCTGCCCTCCCAGATGCTGCGCTATCTGATCGAGCAGGGCGATATCCTGGCCGATGTGCCGATTGGGGAGGATCAGGTGCAGCCGGCCAGCCTCGACCTGCGGCTGGGGGCCATCGCCTACCGCGTGCGCGCCAGCTTCCTGCCGGGGCAGGGTGTGGCGGTGCGGCAGAAGATCGAGCAGTTCGGCATGCACGAGATCGATCTGTCGCGCGGCGCGGTGCTGGAGCGTGGCTGCGTCTATATCGTGCCGCTGATGGAACGGCTGCGGCTACGCGCCGGCATCGCCGGGCTCGCCAATCCGAAAAGCTCCGCCGGGCGGCTCGACATCTTCACCCGCGTCATCACCGATGGCGGCGAGGCGTTCGAGGCGATCCCCGCCGGCTATGACGGGCCGCTTTATGCGGAGATCGCGCCGCGCACCTTCTCGGTGCTGGTGCGTCAGGGCACGCGGCTGAACCAGCTGCGCCTGCGCAAGGGCCAGCCCGGCCTCAGCGCCTCCGAGCTGCACGCGCTGCACGCGGCCCAGCAGTTGACCGACCGGGCGCTGGAACGCGACGATCTGCGCGGCGGCGTGCCGTTCAGCGTCGATCTGTCGGGCGAGACGGCGGCCCCCGGCTTTGCCGGCGGCGTCATCGGCTATCGCGCCCGGCGCAATGCCGGTCTCATCGATTTCGACAATATCGGTGCTTATGCCATTGAAGACTTCTGGGAGCCGCTGCGCGCCGCCAAGGACGGGCTGGTGCTCGACCCGGACGATTTCTACATCCTGGCGTCCAAGGAAAGCGTGGCGGTGCCGCCCGACCATGCCGCCGAGATGGTGGCCTACGATACCTCGGTCGGTGAGTTCCGCGTGCATTATGCCGGCTTCTTCGATCCCGGCTTCGGCCATGGTGCGGCCGGCGGGCGCGACGGCGACGGCATCGGCTCGCGTGGCGTGCTGGAGGTACGCTCGCACGACGTGCCCTTCCTGATCGAGGACGGGCAGCGCGTTGGCCGGCTGATCTACGAGAAGCTGGCGGCCGCCCCCGACAAGCTGTACGGGCAGGGCATCGGCTCCTCCTACCAGCGCCAGGGGCTGACGCTGGGCAAGCAGTTCAGGCGGTAGGGAGTTCCCCCTCACCCAGCTCCACCTAACCTCGCTTTCGCTTCCTCCAGCCGTCATTCCCGGGCTTGTCCCGGGAATCCAGGGTTCAGTTTACTCGAGCGGGCATCCAGCAAGCGGAAGCCTGGACCCCCGGCACAAGGCCGGGGGTGACGGTCGTCGTAAAAGCGGGAACTGGAAGGCCGCCGGGGAAAAGAGCAGTGCCGGCGCCGGCCATCCTCAGAACGGCAGCTTCATGCCTTCGGGCAGTTTCATGCCGCCGGTCAGCTTCTGCATCTGCTCGGCCATGTGCGCCTCGACCTTGGCCTTGGCGTCGTTGGTGGCGGCGACGATCAGATCTTCCAGCACCTCGACATCCTCGGGCGTTGCCAGCGCCGGGTCGATCTTGATCGCGCGCATCTCGCCCTTGCCGTTCAGCGTAACGGTCACCATGCCGCCGCCGGACTGGCCGGTCATCTCGTGGCGCTCCAGCTCGGCCTGCATCTCGGTCATGCGGGCCTGCATCTGCTGCGCCTGCTTCATCATGCTTGCCAGGTTCTTCATCGCATCAATCCTCTTCGCTCTGGTCCTCGCCGGCGATGCCATCGTCCATTGTGCCGTCGAGCGTGTCTGATACCCCGGCAACCGGCGTCTCGGCCGGCTGCAGCGCCCGCACATCGGCGATGGCGGCACCGGGGAAATGGTCCTGCACGGCCAGCACCAGCGGGTGGCGGCTGGCGCGGTCGCGCTGTTCGTTCTCCGCCGCGTGGCGCTGTTCGGCAATCGTCGGCTGGCCTGGTTCGCGCGAGACCGAGACGAGCCAGCGCCGCCCGGTCCATTCGCCCAGATAGCGCCCGATCTGGCTGGCGAGGTCCGGCCGTGTGCCGGGGCCGGGATGGAACTCGATGCGGCCGGGCTCGAAATGTACAAGGTGCACCTTCATTTCCAGCTCGCTCTGCAGCAGCACCTCGCGATTGTCGCGGAACAGCGCCACCACCTCGGCAAAGCTGCGCGGGTCGGGCAGGGCCGGTTCCACCTGAACCGCTGGCTGCGGCGCGGGCTGGCGCATCGCCTGCGGCCCGCCACCACTTTCACCAGTTACCCAGGGCGGCATGTCGTCGGTGCCGCCCGCGCTGGTCCCAACCGCATCGGCGGGCGGGGCGGCTTGTGGCGCTGCCGAAGGCCGCGATGCTGATCCAGAGGGTGGCGAATGTGGCGCGGGCATCGGGGCACCCGCCGGGGCAACACTCCCGCCGCCCTCCTTTGCCTGCCGGATCAGCTCGGCCGGCGGCGGCAGCTCCGCCATGTGGGCGAGGCGGATCAGCACCATCTCGGCGGCCTGCAGCGGCTGCGGCGCGGTCTGTACTTCCTGCAGCCCCTTCAGCAGCCCCTGCCAGGCACGGGCCAGCGCGGCCACGCCCAGCCGCGAGGAGATATCCCTGCCGCGCGCCAGCTCGGCGTCAGACAGGCCGCTGGCCGCGACCGCCGCGGGGGCGACCTTCAGCCGGGTCAGGAAATGCGTCAGCTCCAGCAAATCCTGCACGATCACCACTGGGTCGGCGCCGACGCCATGCAGCCCGGCCAGCCGCTCCAGCGCTGCCGTCGGGTCGCCGCGCATCACCGCGTCGAACAGGTCGAGCGCTTGGTCGCGGTCGGCGAGGCCCAGCATGCCCTTCACCGACTCTTCGGTGACTGTCGCGCTTTCGGCGTCGTTTCCGGCCAGCGCGATCGCCTGGTCCAGGATCGACAGCCCGTCGCGCACCGATCCGTCGGCGGCACGGGCCACCAGGCGCAGCGCCCCCTCCTCGATGCCGATGCCTTCCTTCTGCGCGATGGCGGCAAAATGGCCGGACAGCACGTCGAGATCGACCCGGCGCAGGTCGAAGCGCTGACAGCGCGATAGCACGGTCACCGGCACCTTGCGGATTTCCGTGGTGGCGAAGATGAACTTCACGTCGGGCGGCGGCTCCTCCAGCGTCTTCAACAGCGCGTTGAAGGCGGCGGTGGAGAGCATGTGCACTTCGTCGATGATGTAGATCTTGTAGCGCGCCGAGACCGGACGGTAGCGCACGCCCTCGATCAGCTCGCGGATATCGTTGACGCCGGTGCGGCTGGCGGCGTCCATCTCCAGCACGTCGGGGTGGCGGTCCTCGGCAATGCCGCGGCAGGCCTCGCACACGCCGCAGGGGCTGACGGTCGGCCCGCCGGTGCCGTCCGGGCCAGTGCAGTTCAGCGCGCGGGCCAGGATGCGCGCCGTGGTCGTCTTGCCGACGCCGCGCACGCCGGTCAGCATGAAGGCATGCGCCAGCCGGCCCGACGCGATGGCGTTGCGCAGGGTGCGTACCAGCGCCTCCTGGCCGATCATCTCGGCGAAGGTCTGCGGCCGGTATTTACGCGCCAGCACCCGGTAGGGCGCTTGCGGGGCCGGTGTTGCCTCGGCGGTTGGCGTCGTCTGCTCTGTCATCGTCCTGTTCGGAGACGGTGCGGGAGAAACGCCGTTAAGCTACGACAGCGGGGCGGCGGGAACAATGCCTTGCGCCCGCCGCTCCGGCTCGCCACTTGCGCTGGCTCAGGCGAGCTTGCCGTCCAGCGCCTTGCGGATCAGGGCCACCATGTTGTCGCGGCCATAGAGCTGCACGAAGGAGCCCATGCGCGGCCCCTGTTCCTGGCCCAGCAGCACCTCATAGACGGTCTTGAACCAGCCGCGCAGGTCGTCGGCCATGATGGTCTTGCCGACCTCGTAGAAGATATTCTGGATATCCTCCGCGCTGGCATCGGCGGGGGCGGCTTCCAGCTGGGCAGCCAGCGCTTCGAAGGCGCCGCGCTCCGCCTCGGTCGGCGCACGGTAGGCCTTGTTGGCGGCAACGAAGTCCCGGTAGTAGTTCAGCGCATAGCCGACCAGCCGGTCGAGCTGCGGATCGCCCTCCGGCGTTGCCCCCGGCGCATAGGACCGGATGAAGCCCCACAGCACCTCCTTGCTCTCGGCATGGCAGGCGCTGGCGAGGTTCAGCAGGATGCCGAAGGTCAGGCCCGTGCTGTCCGGCGCCGGCGGCTTGCCGCCATGGATGTGCCAGGCCGGGTTCTCCAGCTTCTTCGCCTCCTCCTCCTCGGCGAATTTGCCGACGAAGGTGCGGTAATCGTCCACGGCGCGCGGGATGACGTCGAAATACAGGCGCTTGGCCTTGCGCGGCGACTGGAACATGTACAGCGCCAGGCTCTCCGGCGGGGCATAGGTCAGCCACTCCTCGACTGACAGGCCATTGCCCTTGGACTTGGAAATCTTCTGCCCCTTCTCGTCCAGGAACAGCTCGTAGGCGAAGCCTTCCGGCGCCTTGCCGGCCAGGATGCGGACGATCTTCGCCGACAGCTCCGCCGACGGGATCAGATCCTTGCCGTACATCTCGTAATCGACGCCCAGCGCGAACCAGCGGCCGGCCCAGTCAGCCTTCCATTGCAGCTTCACATTGCCGCCGGTCACCGGCGTCTCCACCAGCGTGCCATCCTCGCCGCGATAGACGATGGTGCCGTCGTCCGGCTTGGTCTCGACTACCGGCACCTGCAGCACGCGGCCGGTCTTTTGGCAGATCGGCAGGAAGATGGAATAAGTCTGCTGCCGCTCTTCGCCCAGCGTCGGCAGCATGACCGCCTGGATTTCCTCGTAATGCCGCAGCATAGCCAGCAGCATCGGGTCGAACCGGCCGGATTTGTACCAGTCGGTCGCCGACTGGAACTCGTACTCGAAGCCGAAGGAATCGAGGAAGGCGCGCAGCCGCGCGTTATTGGCCGCGCCAAAGCTCGGATATTCGTTCGAGAACGGGTCCGGCACGCTGGTCAGCG